>NZ_NPKW01000352.1:0-1005 GCF_002265885.1 Vibrio sp. 03_296 | reverse complement strand
TCTTGCATTCGGTCTAGACCGTCTAGTCATGCTACTGTGTGGTACTGAGAACATTCGTGATGTTATCGCGTTCCCGAAAACAACGGCAGCCGCGTGTCTGATGACAGATGCACCAAGTGTGGCTAACCCAGCAGCACTTGAAGAGCTTGCGATTGCCGTGACGATTGCAAAAGAAAAAAAGCGCAGAATAAGCAATAAGCGTTAAAAAAACTCCCGCAAACGCGGGAGTTTTTGTTTAAGGAACAGATAGGAAGTGTCATGTCGATTATTCTAGGAATTGACCCAGGCTCTCGCGTTACTGGCTATGGTGTGATTCGCCAAAATGGCCGACACCTGCAATATCTTGGTAGTGGTTGCATTCGTACATCAGAAAAAGATTTGCCCGGCCGATTTAAAGCAAATTTACGCGGGCGTAACGGAGATCATTACTCAGTTTCAGCCGGATGCGTTTGCCATAGAACAGGTCTTCATGGCGAAAAWGCCGACTCAGCACTCAAACTTGGTCAAGCGCGTGGCGCGGCGATCGTTTCTGCCGTGAATCACGATTGCCGGTTACGAATACGCCGCTCGTTGATTAAGCAAGCCGTGGTAGGCACGGGCGGGGCTGATAAAGCACAAGTGCAACATATGGTGCAACATATGCTCAAGTTACCCGCTAAACCTCAGGCGGACGCGGCCGATGCGTTAGGTGTTGCCATTTGTCATCGCCAATAACCAACAAAACCCATCATTGCCTTAGCCGGGCAGGCGACCAGTGCTAAACGAGGCCGTTATCGTTAGCCTTGTATTCGTTTTATGAGATAAAGAACTGGATGTCTATCCAGTTCTTTATTATCCTGTCGCAAATTCATTTCTAAAGAGTATTGAACGTGATCGGACGTCTTCGCGGCATTCTGCTGGAAAAGCAAMCCCCTGAATTGTTGATTGAAGTTAATGGCATTGGCTATGAAGTTCAGATGCCAATGAGTTGTTTCTATGAGCTTCCTAATATTGGGGAAGAAGCCA
>NZ_NPKW01000351.1:0-383 GCF_002265885.1 Vibrio sp. 03_296 | reverse complement strand
GAATCACCACTTGCACGGATTCTTTGAAGTCATTGCGAAAGCGACTAACGCGTTTTTTTATCCGCCAAGGCTGCAAACTTGCTGCTGTTTTGGTTTAAGCGTTCGAGCCATGCAGCTGCACCTTTTAGGCTTGAAGCAGCAGAGGCATGATCTCGTGCAACGTGGGGAAGATGATGCGCTTCATCAAAAACGTAAATGGTGTTTTCCGGTTCAGACAGAATAACACCGCCGCCTAAGTCTGCATCAGCCATGACCAAACTGTGATTGGCAATAATGACATCGTGCTTGTCGAGCTCTGAGCGTGCTTTTTGAAAAGGGCAGTGGCGATGGATAGGTAAATTGTTATTGCAGCTATGTTTGTCGCTGACAATCAATTGCCAGAG
>NZ_NPKW01000350.1:0-566 GCF_002265885.1 Vibrio sp. 03_296 | reverse complement strand
CATATTGATGGTGAATGCATTGGTGAAACGGCRCCGGGTGTTTTCTTCTACCACGAAGTGGATGGCGATAAAGAGCACATTGTCAGTACCGAATCTGAATTTTCTCCAAATGAAGTCACCTTGTTTACTGAGCAAGGACGCCTCTATTTTGTTCAGCAATACATCAAAATGGGCGCATTTGTTGGCGGTGCGGATTTAGTGGTTGTCGATGAGTCAACGGGTAAATCTGACGTTTACAAAACAAAATGGCGATCAAGGGCAATTGCTCTGCCAAGTAATTCGATGTTCTCTCGTCTCCCAGACCCAAGCTTTTATGCTTGGGTTTTTCTATCTGCAATAAAGAGGTAATGAGTTCAGAATTCAGAGGCGAAGTGATTACTTGTGCCACATTCCGTCGCTTTTGCCTGTTATTCCTACTGTTTTTTATGTCTGGTTATTAAATCTTYTGCATTTGGTGCCGATAACAAGGTTTTCTAAGTGTCTGTTATATGGGGTAAGTTATGAAGTTTAGTCAAAAAGTCATACTGGCTTACGTTCTGTGTTGATTGCTTATCAGTATCGTATTG
>NZ_NPKW01000035.1:0-9318 GCF_002265885.1 Vibrio sp. 03_296 | reverse complement strand
AGCTGACGCTCACTTTTTATACCAAAGATATAACCAAGCAAGATGATTTTGAAGAGACGAACAGGGTCAACAGGTGGACGCCCATTATCTTTACAATAAAGATGAGCGACTTCATCACGAATGAATTCAAAGTCGATAGCATTATCGATTTTGCGCACTAAATGGTCTTTAGGAACTAACTGTTCCATCGTCACCATTTCCAGTTCGTATTGTTGCGGGGTGGGTTCTTGAAGCATATCGGAGTATCCATATTTCGATACCCCTATTAGATCAAAGGTCTAGCTCGAAAGCTAGACCTTTGTCAGCAGTCTGAAGGTACGCCAGTGCGTACCTTTTGTTTTTGTCTATCTGTGCTTGCGCTTTTCGCAACGGATTTTCTCCATCGGCTTTGCCGCTAAGCACTCGTGCGGCGTTTTCGCCACCATGCGAGAGCGAGCGACAAGGCTACCCAAATGTAGAGTGGCCAACTGCCTAGTTGATGATAGGGCGTTTGTCCTTGGGTCGGCGTAAGCTCTGCCCGCAGCACTGCCGTTTCAAACTGAGGAATAGAGGCGATAATTTTACCTCTATGATCAGTCACCGCCGTTAAACCATTATTGGTAGAGCGAATCAGCGGTTTGCCCAGCTCTAGAGCACGCATACGCGCGATTTCCATGTGTTGCAAGGGGCCAATCGAACGACCAAACCAAGCGTCGTTAGACAGGGTTAAAAGGAAATCGGTGTCGTCGGTAACGTTTTGTCTTACTTGCTCGTTAAAGATGATTTCGTAACACAGCGCTGGCGCCATTGGATGGCCATTTGCCACGATATTAGGCTGCACAAAATCACCACGACTGAACGATGACATGGGCAAATTAAAAAACGGTGCTAATGGACGCAAAATTTGCTCAAACGGGACAAATTCACCGAACGGCAGCAGGTGATGCTTATGATAACGCTCAGTGAGATCAAAAGAGTAATCCCCATAAGGCGTCATACCGACGGCAAGAATGCTGTTGTAAAACTGACCATCTTCGGCTTGATTGACAATGCCACTGATGATCGCGCTTTGATTCATTTTTGCCGCACTGTCCAAATTACTCAGATAGGAGGGCAACTCGACTTCAAACGCTGGAATAGCGGCTTCTGGCCAAATAATAATATCGGCGTCCCAGTTTTCACGGCTTAAATCGGTGTACTTCATAATGGTTGGCCAGCGTTGGCTGGGTAACCATTTTAAGTTTTGGTCGACATTGCCTTGGATAAGCGCCACTTTGGTGGCTTTGTCCGGTTGCGGTGTGACCCAGTCCCAGTGTGATAAACCATAACCCGTGCTGAGTAACACCGTCGGGATGAGTAGCATCGACCAACGTTTATGAATCACCGCATAGGCGATCGCTCCGGCTCCGACCAGAAGCAGTAGCGTAAGTAGCTCTACACCACCTATCGGAGCGAAACTCGCCAGAGGTGAATCGATTTGGCTGTAACCGAGCCACAGCCAAGGGAAGCCCGTCATCACCCAGCCACGCAGCCAGTCGGCTATTAACCACAGGGCTGGCGCGGCAAGCAACAAGTTGAGCAAGGTTGCTTTGGCAAAAAAGCGTTGGTAGCTCCAAGTGAAGAGTGCAGGGTAGATGGCCAAATAGGCGATGAGAGCCCCCATCAAAAAGAGGTTCGCTGCCAGAGGCATGCCACCAAAGCCAGCGATACTGACGTAGACCCAGCTAATGCCAGAGGCAAACTGGCCGAATCCCCACGCGTACCCCGTCCACAGGGCTTGTCGACGTGATTGACCATGAATAAGGATAAGCAACAGGGCTGGTGTAATAAGCGCAACCAACCAAATTTGGTAAGGTGCAAAGGCAAGCGTAGTGAGAGCGCCAACAAAAGCGGCCACGATGGGCCGCTTGAGGCGATGAAATAGGGTATTTTTCATCTATCGTTCGTCTGATATGCCTCTTTGCAGAGGCGGTTATCGTTACTCAGGAGTGGTTTCTGCAACAGAAACCGAGTCAGGTACGGTGACTTGTAACTGGATAACTCGACGGTTATCGGCGGCGGTCACTTTGAAATTGAAACCATCAATTTCTACGAGCTCGCCACGAGTGGGTAGGTGACCAAAGGCTGTCATCACCAAACCACCCACGGTATCCACTTCTTCATCGCTAAAACGACTGCCAAAGGTTTCGTTAAACTCTTCAATGGTGGTCAATGCTTTGACCGCGTAAGTATGTTTGCTGAGTTTACGAATATCGGCATCTTCCTCTTCGTCGAATTCATCTTCGATATCCCCAACAATTTCTTCAAGAATATCTTCGATGGTGACAAGGCCGGAGACGCCACCAAATTCATCAACAACAATGGCCATGTGATAACGTTCTTGGCGGAACTCCTTCAGTAGGCGATCGACTCGCTTACTTTCAGGAACCACGACCGCAGGGCGGATAACCTCTTCGATATCAAATGGAGCACTGTCTGAGCCTAAGTATTTGAGTAAGTCCTTCGCAAGTAGGATGCCTTCTACATGGTCTTTATCTTCACTGATCACTGGGTAGCGCGAGTGTTGCGCATCAGTGATCAGTGCGATAAGTGAATCGAGATTATCTTTTCTCTCGATGGTGACCATTTGCGAGCGAGGGATCATGATGTCCCTAACGCGCATTTCAGCAATTTCCATCACACCTTCGAGCATGTCGCGAGTGTCATGGTCAATCAGGTCATTTACTTCAGAATCTCGGATAACATCCACTAACTCTTGGCGATCTTTAGGCTCACCCTGAAATAATTGACCCAGGCGTCCGAAGAAGGACTTTCTACTCGGACCGTCGGAATTTTGAGAATTGTCGTCGTTCATTGTTTCTCTAATAAGTAACGCTATCAGAAGTGTGATAGCTCACGTTTGGCATTCAATGCGCTAGTGCGTATCGAATGCTCACTCTTTCTCCGCTAAGTATGGGTCAGTAAATCCCATACCCTGCATGATTTCTGTTTCGAGGGACTCCATCTCTTCAGCTTCGTCGTCCTCAATATGGTCATAACCTAACAGATGCAAGCTACCATGTACAACCATATGCGCCCAATGTGCCATCAGGGGTTTGTCTTGCTCTATGGCTTCTTGTTCAACCACTTGGCGACAAATAACCAAATCACCCAACAAATCCATTTCCATCCCAGGAGGCGCTTCAAATGGAAAAGAAAGCACGTTAGTGGGCTTATCTTTACCACGATAATCGTGATTCAGCTGATGGCTCTCTTGGCTATCAACGATGCGAATCGTGACTTCTGCCTGTGGCTGAAACTGCGGAATGGTCTTGTCCAGCCAGGTTTGGAAATCTTGCACACTGGGGAGGCCGTTTTGATCTTCGACCGCAAGTTGTAGATCCAGTTCAATTGCCATGTGTGGTTTCCTTATCCGCGCTGATTTGTGCAGAAAGCTCGGCTTTCGCGGCTTCAAGCAGTTTGGCATCGCGTTCTTCTCGGCGACGTTGTTCAAACTCTTTACGCTCTTTTTGGTCTTGCGCTTCCCACTTCTCGTAGGCATTGACGATGCGCGCGACGACTGGGTGGCGAACGACGTCATCAGATTGGAAGAAGTTAAAGCTGATCTCTTCCACTTCATTGAGCACTTCGATGGCATGACGAAGGCCAGATTTTGCACCGCGAGGTAAGTCAATCTGCGTGACATCCCCGGTGATCACGGCGCGAGAGTTAAAGCCGATACGGGTCAGGAACATTTTCATCTGTTCTACTGTGGTGTTTTGGCTCTCATCGAGAATGATGAAGGCATCGTTGAGTGTGCGACCACGCATGTAGGCCAGTGGTGCCACTTCGATGACGTTACGCTCAATCAGCTTTTCAACCCGTTCAAAACCGAGCATTTCAAACAATGCATCGTAAAGCGGGCGTAAATAAGGATCGACTTTCTGACTCAAATCACCCGGTAGAAAACCAAGCTTTTCACCCGCTTCAACCGCAGGACGAGTGAGTAGAATGCGGCGGATCTCTTGACGCTCTAGCGCATCGACAGCTGCAGCAACTGCAAGATAGGTTTTACCCGTACCAGCAGGACCAATACCGAAAGTGATGTCGTGCGTGACCATATTGACCAAGTATTGCGCCTGATTCGGCGTGCGAGGTTTGATCACCCCTTTCTTGGTTTTAACAAACACTTCTTTACCATGCGCGATGGCCGATTCTTGGTTTTGTTCAAGCACACCAGATTCTTTGATCGCAAGGTGGATATCTTCAGGTTCAACGTCTTTAATTTGGCCGCGAACCGTCGCGGTTTCAACGTAAAGCGTTTTAATGATATCGAGCGCGGCAGCGGATGTGTGGGGTTTACCAACGATGGTAAAAAAGTTGCCACGGTAACTGATTTCAACGCCGAGTCGACGTTCTAAGTGTTTGATATTGTCATCAAAAGGACCGCACAAGCTTGCAAGACGGCGGTTATCGGAGGGTTCTAGGTTAATCTCTAGAGTGACGATTTTATTGCTCAATGTTGCCTCTCATTGTCTGCCACTTAACGAGAGCCTGATAACAACCAGGCTCTCAATGGCGATTAATACGAGCTTATGGCGTAAATGTCGCTACACCTAGCTCATCTTCGCGGCGTGTTTTGGCCATCATTTGTGTTGGCGAAATCACGCTACGTAGGTCCATATCTTTTTCAGTACGTACAATCTCACCACGCAGTGAGTTCGCAAATACATCGGTAATTTTCACATCAACGAACTGACCAATCAGATCTGCTCTACCTTCAAAGTTTACTACACGGTTGTTTTCTGTACGAGCACGTAGCTCCATCAAGTTCTTCTTAGAAGGGCCTTCAACCAGAACACGCTGCTCAGTGCCAAGCATTAGGCGAGAGTAACGCATGGCTTGTGCGTTGATTTGTTGCTGCAGTTCGTACAAGCGTTCTTTCTTAGTCTCTTCTGAAAGATCACATGGGTAATCTGCCGCAGGAGTACCAGGGCGAGGAGAGAAGATGAAGCTGAAGCTCATGTCAAAGTCGACATCTTTGATCAGTTTCATGGTGTCTTGGAAATCTTTGTCGGTTTCACCTGGGAAGCCAACAATAAAATCAGAACTGATTTGGATATCAGGACGCGCTTTACGCAGTTTACGAATGATCGACTTGTATTCGATGCCAGTGTGAGGACGCTTCATCATCGTCAGAATGCGATCGCTACCACTTTGTACTGGTAGATGAAGGAAGCTCACCAGCTCTGGCGTATCTTCGTAGACAGCGATGATATCATCGGTGAACTCAAGTGGGTGGCTGGTGGTAAAGCGAATACGGTCAATACCATCGATAGACGCAACAAGGCGAAGCAGTTCTGCAAAAGAACAGATTTCACCATCGTGCATTGGGCCACGGTATGCGTTTACGTTTTGGCCTAGCAGGTTGACTTCGCGAACACCTTGCTCGGCAAGTTGCGCGATTTCGTAAAGCACATCATCCATTGGGCGGCTGACTTCTTCACCACGAGTGTAAGGTACCACGCAGTAAGTACAGTACTTAGAACAGCCTTCCATGATAGAAACGAATGCGGTTGCGCCTTCTGCACGCGGTTCTGGCAGACTGTCAAACTTCTCGATTTCTGGGAATGAAATGTCCATCACAGGTGCATCTTCACTTTGTGACTGTTTGATCATTTCAGGAAGACGGTGCAAGGTTTGCGGGCCAAAAATAACGTCAACAAAAGGTGCACGATCACGAATGTGATCACCTTCTTGTGTTGCTACACAACCACCAACACCGATCACGACGCCTGGCTTTTTATCTTTGAGTGTTTTCCAACGGCCAAGCTGGTGGAACACTTTTTCTTGCGCCTTTTCACGGATCGAACAGGTGTTAAGTAATAGAACATCTGCTTCTTCTGGTTCTTCTGTCAATTCGTAGCCATTTGCTGCGTTCAGCAGATCCGCCATTTTCGATGAATCGTATTCGTTCATCTGGCAACCCCAGGTTTTAATTAGCAGTTTCTTACTCATCTCACTTTCGCTCGTGTTAATACTAAAAATTCGTTGAACAAATTGTTCAAAGTATAGCCGCCCTCACGGCGGTAAGCGGCGTATTGTACTGCTTTAAAAACCTACTGACTAGTGATCTGGTGAATTCTTCGCAAAGCCTGATTTTATCTAGGGTCTTGTCAGGTATTTCGCCTTGGTTTTTTAAGGTTTTTGTCGATGGAAACTCAGTGACCTAAGCCGCTTGATAGGGACAAAGTGTTTCGCAAACTTGCCAGTAAAACGTACAATGCAAAACCGTATTAGAATCAAGTTGATCAAGAGTACAAGATGAATAAATACGACATTGCCGTCGTCGGTGGCGGTATGGTAGGCGCGGCTGTGGCCATCGGATTTGCCAAACAAGGCCGAAAAGTCGTCGTGATAGAAGGGTTTGAACCGAAAGCGTTTGAAGCAAGCCAACCGATGGACATTCGAGTTTCCGCCATTTCTCACAACTCTGTGCGCTTACTGGAATCGCTAGGAGCCTGGCAACATATTCAAGCAACTCGAGTTTGTCCCTACAAACGGTTAGAAACCTGGGAGCACCCAGAATGTCGTACACGTTTTCACAGCGATGAACTTAATTTGGAACAGCTTGGTTACATAGTGGAGAACCGTCTAATTCAATTGGGGCTGTGGCAAGAGTTTGCTCAGTACTCGAATTTGACTCTGCAATGCCCAGATAAACTTAAGCGCCTTGAGTTCGATGAGTTCAACAAGTTGACGCTCGAGAGTGGTTTAGAAATTGAAGCCTCTTGGGTTATTGGCGCAGATGGTGCCAACTCTCAGGTGCGTGAGTTGGCTGGCATTGGCATTACCGCATGGGATTATCGTCAACATTGTATGTTGATCAATATTGCGACGAAATCTGCGCAACAGGCGAACACTTGGCAGCAATTTACTCCAACTGGCCCACGATCTTTTTTGCCATTGAAAGGCCAGCAAGGTTCTTTGGTTTGGTACGATTCACCCAAGCGTATTCGTGAGTTGTCAGCTATGAGCGCAGAAAAGCTGAAACAGGAAATTATCCGTCATTTCCCAGATGAACTGGGAGAGTTTGACGTGTTGTACTGGGATTCTTTTCCATTAACCCGGCGACACGCACAAGCCTATTATCAACAAAATTGTGTGTTGCTTGGTGACGCAGCCCACACGATCAACCCATTAGCGGGTCAAGGGGTCAATCTTGGTTTTAAAGACGTTGAAGCGTTACTTAAGGTGACGGAAAACCAACCTTTGACAGTGGCTCAACAAGCGGCCTATCAGAAAGCACGCTATGCGGACAACTTGCTAATGCAAACTGGGATGGATCTGTTCTACAAAGGTTTTAGCAATGATATCACCCCATTAAAATTGGTTCGTAACGCAGCCCTCAAGTTGGCTGAGCACTCCGGGCCTATCAAACATCAAGTGTTGAAATATGCGCTAGGAATGTGATGGCATTGAGAGTGGGCTAATAAACGAGCGTTTGTATCAGGAAAGGAAAGCGGACTCATCGAGTTCGCTTTTTTTTGTTTTCACAAACAATGAACATAAGAACGCCAGATAAAACAAAACCCAGCCTAAGCTGGGTTTTGTTCAATGATGGTGCGGAAGGAGAGACTCGAACTCTCACACCTCGCGGCGCCAGAACCTAAATCTGGTGCGTCTACCAATTTCGCCACTTCCGCATCAAATTGTGTGCTTTCAAGACAACGTCTTAATAGCTAAATAGTGGCAGGTCTACCTGGATTCGAACCAGGGAATGGCGGCATCAAAAGCCGCTGCCTTACCGCTTGGCGATAGACCTGCAGATGACAGCATTGCTATCGTGTTTTCTAAGTCATTGCTTAGAATTCAAATCGATGGTGCGGAAGGAGAGACTCGAACTCTCACACCTCGCGGCGCCAGAACCTAAATCTGGTGCGTCTACCAATTTCGCCACTTCCGCATCGATTTGTGTTGTTATCAAAACAGAGTCTTAATAACGAATTAGTGGCAGGTCTACCTGGATTCGAACCAGGGAATGGCGGCATCAAAAGCCGCTGCCTTACCGCTTGGCGATAGACCTACAGATGACAGCTTTGCTATCGTTTTCTAAGTGTTCGCTTAGAAAAGAAATTCGATGGTGCGGAAGGAGAGACTCGAACTCTCACACCTCGCGGCGCCAGAACCTAAATCTGGTGCGTCTACCAATTTCGCCACTTCCGCATCGAATTTTCATGCATCAAGACATTGTCTTAATAGCTAAATAGTGGCAGGTCTACCTGGATTCGAACCAGGGAATGGCGGCATCAAAAGCCGCTGCCTTACCGCTTGGCGATAGACCTACAGCTGACAGCTTACGCTATCGGTTTCTAACCATTGATTAGAAACTTAAACAATGGTGCGGAAGGAGAGACTCGAACTCTCACACCTTGCAGCGCCAGAACCTAAATCTGGTGCGTCTACCAATTTCGCCACTTCCGCATTATTTATTCCTAAAAACTCTCAATGAAGAGAATGTTTAGGAATGGTGGCTACGACGGGATTCGAACCTGTGACCCCATCATTATGAGTGATGTGCTCTAACCAGCTGAGCTACGTAGCCACAACAATTTATGGTGCGGAAGGAGAGACTCGAACTCTCACACCTCGCGGCGCCAGAACCTAAATCTGGTGCGTCTACCAATTTCGCCACTTCCGCATAAATTGTCTGCTAATTAAGATAATCATCTCAATAGCTAAATAGTGGCAGGTCTACCTGGATTCGAACCAGGGAATGGCGGCATCAAAAGCCGCTGCCTTACCGCTTGGCGATAGACCTGCAGTTGATAGCTTTCACTATCCGTTTCTAATCATCGACTAGAAACTTAAATCATGGTGCGGAAGGAGAGACTCGAACTCTCACACCTTGCGGCGCCAGAACCTAAATCTGGTGCGTCTACCAATTTCGCCACTTCCGCATTATTTATTCCTAAAAGCTCTCAGTGAAGAGAATGTTTAGGAATGGTGGCTACGACGGGATTCGAACCTGTGACCCCATCATTATGAGTGATGTGCTCTAACCAGCTGAGCTACGTAGCCATCTTTTGGAGCGAGACAATATAACTATTCTCTCTCTCAGTGACAACCCCTTTATGAAAGGTTTTCACTTAAATAGTTGGCAGGTCTACCTGGATTCGAACCAGGGAATGGCGGCATCAAAAGCCGCTGCCTTACCGCTTGGCGATAGACCTACTGAAAACATGGTGCGGAAGGAGAGACTCGAACTCTCACACCTTGCGGCGCCAGAACCTAAATCTGGTGCGTCTACCAATTTCGCCACTTCCGCAACTATTCCTAATAACTCTTTAAAAAAGTTCT
>NZ_NPKW01000349.1:0-1257 GCF_002265885.1 Vibrio sp. 03_296 | reverse complement strand
AGAGAGTAGTTTACTCGGCAGGCTGAGTAATCCATGTGTCGTCTAGGGTTGGGTTTTCGGCCGCGGTACGTGCCAACTTCGTCACACATTTCGTTTTCACGATTGGCCAGCGTGTCCTTTGACCCAGCGCCAGTCAATCGTATGGCGAGTGGTTTCTTTATCAAGCGCTTGCCAAAGGTCGGCGTTTTTGACCGGTTTTTTTATCGGCGGTTTTCCAACCGCGCTTTTTCCAATTGTGGATCCACTGAGTAATACCTTGTCGAACATATTGGCTATCGGTTGTGAGAATCACATTGCAAGGTTCTTTCAAGGCCTGAAGAGCAACGATGGTAGCCATCATTTCCATTCGGTTGTTGGTGGTGAGTCTATACGCCTTGTGCTTAAGGTTTTTTCGTACTTGTTTGTAACGCAAGACGACACCGTAACCACCGGGTCCAGGAGTTACCGAGGCAAGAACCGTCAGTGAAAATTTCAACTTGTTTTGTCATGTTTTGGTACTATTAGCGAAAGCCATGTTTAAAGCATACGTTCTGCATAGTCTGACACACATATCATTATGAATACCAGTAACAATTCTGAATACGATCGTATCGTTGTGCTCGATACGGAAACCACGGGTATGAACCGTGAAGGTGGCCCACACTATATGGGGCACAGAATCATCGAAATCGGGGCGGTGGAGATCATCAACCGCAAGCTGACCGGGCGACATTTCCATGTTTACCTTAAGCCAGACCGTGAAATTACTACCGATGCGATCGATGTTCACGGTATTACCGATCAGTTCTAGTTGATAAACCGGAGTATCGTCAAGTTCATCCAAGAGTTCCTAGAGTTCATTAAAGGGGCAGAGCTGGTGGCTCATAACGCGCCCTTCGACGTGGGCTTTATGGATTATGAGTTCGGTAAACTGGACGCCGCTAATCGGTAAAACCGATGACTACTGCAAGGTGGACCGATACGGCTGGCGAATGGCGAAGAAGATCTTCCCCTGGCAAGCGTAACAATCTAGACGTTTTGTGTGAACGCTACGGCATTGATAACTCACACCGAACGCTCCACGGGGCATTGCTCGATGCGGAGATTCTAGCGGATGTTTACCTGCTGATGACCGGTGGGCAAACCAGTTTGGAGTTCAACGCCAACTCGCAAGAAGGCGGTGGTGAAGACATTCGCCGAGTGGCGGGGCGAAAATCTCTTAAGGTTTGCGTGCAACGGCCGATGAATTAGAAGCGCCACAATCTAGATGATATTGTA
>NZ_NPKW01000348.1:0-773 GCF_002265885.1 Vibrio sp. 03_296 | reverse complement strand
ATCCATGACGACTCTCCTGACTAAACATAAGGCAAGTCATAACGGGAGAAATCTGAACCAAAAGATTAATAGAAAAGGGAATTGGCCTTGACCAATCCCTTTTTAACTGTTGTTATAACACCGAGCTCGTGTTATTTCAGTTGCGCTTTGATGTGCTCAACGATATCAGCCATCGCGACAGGTGTTTTTTCACCAGAACGACGGTTCTTATACTCAAAGTGACCTTCGTCCATGCTGCGATCGCCAATCACGATAGTGTGAGGGATACCGATCAGTTCCATATCAGAGAACATGACGCCTGGGCGCTCTTTACGGTCATCGAACAGCACTTCGATACCCATCGCTGTCAGCTCAGCGTATAGTTTCTCTGCGGCTTCTTGAACGCGCTCAGACTTGTGCATGTTCATTGGTACGATAGCCACTTGGAAAGGCGCAAGTGCGTCTGCCAAATGATGCCGTATTGTCGTTGTTTTGTTCGATAGCCGCAGCAACAACGCGAGAAACACCGATACCGTAACAGCCCATCTCTAGGATCACGTTTTTACCGTTGGAATCGAGAACGCCACAGTTCATCGCTTCTGAGTACACATTACCGAGTTGGAAAATGTGACCCACTTCGATACCACGTTTCAGCATCAATGTGCCTTTTCCACATGGGCTTGGATCGCCTTCGACGACGTTACGTAGGTCAGCAACTTGGCCAAGCTCTACATCACGACCCCAGTTAATACCGAAGTAGTGTTTGCCATCCGATATTTGCGCCTGCACCGAAA
>NZ_NPKW01000347.1:0-829 GCF_002265885.1 Vibrio sp. 03_296 | reverse complement strand
GCAGAAGGAACGWYTGAAACTCGACCATCTCGAGCGCGATTTCAAAATGGGCTCTCGTATGACGGGCATTGCTGTGGTTTCGATTCTGATTGGCATCTTCACGGTTGGATTCTTGGCCTCCACCTTCCCAACCGGAGCCGACATCATGACCATCATCTTCTACAACGTTGGCGGCATTGTGATTTTCCTTGGCTTTGCTTGGTGGAAATACAGCCAGTACGAAAAGTCACTCAACAGTGAAGAACGCGCGAAAGAGGCCAGCCCAAGCGCCGTCCTTCCATAAATGACGCTCAACCATTCTAGGTTGATGACCGAAACTTGGGCAGAGAAAACGCTCTGACCCTTCACCCTGCCCGCCCCCCATAACAACTCTAATGGCTGGCAGATTATTTTCATTCACTTGATCCATTTTTTTGTTTTACTGCAGACGGATACGGGAGGAACTATGTCTGAATCACTGCGTGGCACCATTGAGACTAACTTGCTTGCTGTCGATGACCTTTGCGGCGGTTTTCAACGTGCGCAATATCGTCAACAACAACATCGAACTGGGCTCAGCTCTGCCCCCATTTTTCTCTTAGCAACCGTGGTCTATTTCATTCCATTCGTTTTTATTATTGCCGAATTTGTTTCTGCTAATAAGAACTCAGAATCCGGCATGTATGACTGGTTGAAAAAGCCTTTAGGCAGCAAAGCCGCTTATTTGGGCTCCTTTCTCTACTGGTTTGTGAACCTGTTCTGGTTGTTTCCTTACTGCCTAACGTCATTGCCTATGCGTCTTACGCCATGTTGGGTTACGAATACAGCTTCTCACCCATGGTGACGTCAC
>NZ_NPKW01000346.1:0-634 GCF_002265885.1 Vibrio sp. 03_296 | reverse complement strand
GCGCTGCCTCGATCAATTGACCGTGTTGTCCGTTGTATGCTGGATCATTTGGTGGTTCGCATTTAGAGACAACCCCACCTCAATCGAATCAGTTGCCCTGATCGTGGCTGGGTTTGCTTTTAACATTTTGCTCTTTTTGCATTTATGGATGAGGTACGTGATTTTGCCTTGGCAGGCTCGCAAGCTTAGTGAAAAACAGCGTGATAAGCAGAAATAAAAAAACCCCGCTACCAATCTCGGTGTCGGGGTCTTCCTAGATATTTCTAAGAAAAAGCAGTGGTAACTTTATAGACTGCACTGCTTTCTGATAGTTCCCATAAAATACGATCTTTTTTGATCTTTCTTATCAGTCAAATTAAATTCCCAATGAAATCAAACACTATGCAACTTTAATCTGAGAAATAATCTGCTCACTTAAATTAAATTCGAGCGCGACTTCGTCACACGCATGCTGTCTTGGACATTGATCGCAGTCTTTCAAGACTTTTTCAGGAAGCAGCGACTTCGAGGTTTGCACGTAAGTTCTGTTTAGGAAGAACTCAGGGCACGAGTCAGCACAAACAGCTTTTTGATGGCCATGTCTTTGGCTTTATCAATCAGATATTGAACCACTGCTGTCCCCTGACCCTGTCTC
>NZ_NPKW01000345.1:0-651 GCF_002265885.1 Vibrio sp. 03_296 | reverse complement strand
GCACCTTGGGGGCACGTATGCGCGTGCATGAAGAAAGTTCGCAACAAATCCTCTCTTATCTGCAAACTCAAGAGTTAGTCGGCACCATTTATCCACCCGAGTTTGCCAGCGCAATCCCGGCCATGAGGTTGGCTGTAAAAAGCAGCAATCGGGCTTTGGCTCGATGTTGAGCTTTGAATTTGCTGGCAGCTTCGAGCAATTGAAAGTGTTTGTGAAAGCGCTAGATTTATTTTCATTAGCGGAGTCACTTGGTGGTGTCGAAAGTTTGGTTTGTCATCCTGCTTCCATGACTCATCGTGCGAGTGGAGAGGACGCTCGCAGAAGCAGGCGTCACGCAACAGTTATTGCGTTTATCCGTGGGGCTGGAAGATGCGCAAGATCTGATTGCCGACCTCAAGCAGGCCTTTCAACAAGCGAAGGAGAGCTGTTAATGAGTCAAGTTCGACAACTGCACAAATTTGGTGGAAGCAGCCTTGCGGATCCGGATTGCTATCGTCGTGTGGTGAACATCCTCAAAGAGTACTCGGGTGACAACGATTTAGTGGTGGTGTCGGCAGCGGGCAAAACCACCAACCGCTTAATTGAATTTAGTGAGGCGCTGGAGAAGGACGGCCGTTTGGCTCACGAAGCATTGCAAGCTTTGCGCCAATA
>NZ_NPKW01000344.1:0-346 GCF_002265885.1 Vibrio sp. 03_296 | reverse complement strand
GATTTACTTAGGCCGGTGATGCATCTGGCTTGGCTATTTTGCCTGGAACAAAGGGGCAACGTTGGTAAATGCTGGAGCCTTGGCGGTAATGAACAACGCTTTGGTGCCTGCTGGGCTTATCGTCAACATCTTGATTTGGAATCGCGATGTCGATTTGCTGCGCCTAACATTGGGCGGCGGGGTCATTCTGTTTTCGCTGTGGCTGAACGAAACCTGGGTCAAAGCCAAAGTTGAGCGCGACTTTGCTCGCAAAGCATCACAAGCCTAGCCCTTGTCTCGCATAGCGACCCGTTTCAATGACCCACATGCACTCAGCACCACTTCGGTTGGGCTGGAGTCATTATTC
>NZ_NPKW01000343.1:0-1545 GCF_002265885.1 Vibrio sp. 03_296 | reverse complement strand
ACCGTGCAAGTCGCTAACGCGATCATGTCGGAAGCGGCGCTCTCGTTCTTAGGGCTGGGTTTGCCCGTTGACCAACCGTCACTGGGCGCATTGATCAGCATTGGTTTTAACTACATCTTCTCCGGCGCTGTGTGTCGACCGCCTTCCCTGGCATTGTGCTGGTGACGCTGGTGTTAGTGATCAACCTATTGGGTGACTGGTTACGTGACGTATTTAACCCAAATCTACAAGGGTGATCTGAGCTGATTGATTTATAATCGGAAAACTACCTAAACTAAGAGTCGTAAGCCAATTACGGCTCTTTTTTTGCTTGTCATTTTTTATTCACCAGTACGCGGCAAATTTTTGGCCTTACAACGTGTTGTAGGCAGCAGTCTGAGCGTCACTGAACAATTCATTGATGAAACGGGTAGAGTGAAGTTATGGAACAAAGCAAATCGGCCCTTTTGCCGATCTTCAAACCTACAACGATTGTGGCTGATGGCGGCATTGTGCTTTTTTGGTGTTGCTACTCCTGCAGCGGCGGAAGGCTTTCTATGTGAAGCCACACAGGCAAGCACCAACGAATTACCCATGTTAGATAAAGCCTGCCCGATTGGCGAGTGTTTGGGTAAAAAGCGCCCAAAAGCGGCAAAGAGGATTTCTTTGGATTCAATGTGGCATCTTAAATCAGCCAATGCCACTGGCCGACGCCAAACCGCTTTACAAGCAGATCACCACCGATGTGTGGATGAAACCTGAAAACAAAGCCTATCGTTGCTTAATTGGCCCGTATCAATCTTTTGCTCAAGCCAGCAAAGATCTTAAACAGGTCAAAAAACTGGGACGATTACCGAGAAGCCTTTTATCGAGTCGTTAATGCCACATTCTGCGGCAAAACCGGTCACGGCAAGCAAAGAACAGAAAGCGATAACCAAGCCCACCGCCCCAAAAACGCAACAGAAAGTACCGGTTGCTGCCAACAAGCCAATGCCTTCTCCTGCGCAGGCGACCTTGGCCACAACGCCAGCTAAGCGCAGTAACGACGACTCTTCATCCATCGACATTCGTAAAAGTAGCCGAGTTAAAAGGTACGTACTTATGCAGTGCCTTACTTGATGGATGATGAGCACCAGTTTTATATGGAACACAACCAAGCATGGAATCGCTTGGATTACAGCAGTGCGGAAGTGGTGTTGCAGCTGATCTGCACATTGCGCTTTGTTAACCGAAGCAGGAATTTTTTACCCTGCTGGACTCCAAAGTGATGGAAAACCAGCACTGGCCAATGAGCAAGTTGCCCTATTGGGAAGAGGAAAAAAGGCTTCTTTACCGATGGTCGTGTGACGCAGGTAAAAGGCTCTTCGCTGTTGAATGTGCTGTGTGTGAAGTAGTTGGATGAAATCAAAAACAAATAAGCCCCGTGATGCGGGGCTTGGTGTATAYCAACAATTTGGTCTTATTTCATGATTGGCAGTTCAGAGAACACTGATGTCATGATGTCTTGATCGTAGCCAAACAAACTGTATTGCGGTGCAGAAGTGCCTCCTTGGTCTTCGCTCCAGG
>NZ_NPKW01000342.1:0-1198 GCF_002265885.1 Vibrio sp. 03_296 | reverse complement strand
TGCTATGTTCAAGTGGCGCAAGGTTAATTCCTCAAGCTAATGCTTGAGGTACAAGGGGTGGGAGCGAATTTTTGCAGAGTAAAAAAACGCCCTGAACAGGTTCGGTTCAGGGCGTTGGTGGTGAGAGGGAGTGATGGTTAACTGACTGCGCGAACTTTGCCTTGTTTGAGATCGCTCAGCACTTGGGCTTTTGGACCGTCGGCAATCACGCTGCCTTTTTCCATCACAATCACGTCGGTCGACCACGTCCAGCATCGAGGTTTTATGGGTGATCAAAATCAGCAGTTTCACTCGGCTTGAGCTGAGAAGCATGATATTTGATCTGCATTTCAGAGCGGTTATCCATGGCGCTGGTGGGTTCATCCATCAGCAACACTGGCGGTCTGCCAAGGAAGGCACGAGCGATGGACACCGCTTGACGCTGGCCACCTGAGAGCATGGCGCCGCCTTCACCAACTTGGCGCTCAAGACCGGCAGGATCGGCTTGGGTAAACGTGGTGACCCCAGCGCGATTTGCGGCATCGAGCACATCACGGTCATCCACAAGAGGTCGGCCTAAGGGTGACTGTTTTCGCGAATGGTTGCCAAAGAACAGACATTGCTGTCTTGCGGTACGCAGCCGATGTTACGGCGAATATCGACATGGTGGAGCTGTTGAATGTCGGTATCGTCAATGCGTACGTGCCCGGCGGTGGGTTGATAAAGACCCATGATCAGGCGCTCTAACGTGGTTTGCCTGAGCCAATTCGGCCTAATGATCGCCACTTTTTCACCTGGGTTGATGGTGATGCTCAAATCACGAATGGAGGCGACGGGGGCATCTGGGTAGTGGAAGGTGACGCGATCCAGCTCCACTTTACCTTGCACCATAGGGCGGTGAATGTAGCGTTTACCTTCTTCCTGCYCGTCTGGCATTTCCATGACTTGATTAATGATGGTCATGGAGGATTTGGCTTGATTATAGCGAGTCGAAAGCAGTGAAAGCTGAACCAGTGGACCAATTGCTTTGCCACTGAGCATCGTGGCCGCTATCAAGCCACCCATGGTGAGATCGCCGTTCGMAATCAAATAGACACCTAAAATAATCATCGCCACGTTAGCACTTTGCTGAACAAAACCAGCGGCGTTTTGGATGCTGTCGGTGAGACGGCGAGTCTTGATGTTCCAGTTCGCCATGTGTGCGACGGCTTCTTCCCAG
>NZ_NPKW01000341.1:0-644 GCF_002265885.1 Vibrio sp. 03_296 | reverse complement strand
GATAGAGGGAACTTCCCTTTACTTGCTGTCATTATTTTCTCTAAGTTTATCCATTATAAAGCGGCACAAATCCACGGTTTGAGCGCGCGAAGGTTTGTTACTAAACGTAAATGAGAATTGTTATTATTGTATTTCTGTCGCGAAAAATACAATATGCAAATGCGAATTATTTTCTTTTAACTCAATAACGCTGATGACGATGGTTTTTTAGGGAGAGGAGAGAGCGACGAAGAACGAGGGATTAGGTGAGAGGGACAAGGGCGAGTAGGGAGGGGCGAGTAGGGAGGGGCGAGTAGGGAGGGGCGAGTCTAGAGGAACTAGAAGGCGAGTCTCGTGTTAAGACATTATCCCCTCAGCTAAGCGACTTAAGCTGAGGGGCATGCAGGTTTAAGTTGGCGCACGACCAAACGAGTTAGATGTCGGTGTTGGCGATGCTGTTGACCAGCTTTTCCCGCTCCGACAGAGAGTAGAATGGATAACATTGCTAGTAGGTGCGCATGTCATGACTGCGAATATCAATTTTCTAGCAGCTGAGTGAGTTTTTTTGCCGCCTTCTTTGTTTTGCTCTCAAGCACCAGATCGAGGATCTCAATCCGGCGTTGGCAAGATTTAATGACTGATCGATTGAATGTGCATAGAGACGA
>NZ_NPKW01000340.1:0-666 GCF_002265885.1 Vibrio sp. 03_296 | reverse complement strand
AAGCAAGCTTCCTTTTTAGTTTGGCAATTGAAAGAAGCGAAATGCGGCCCTGATGCAATCATGACGCAGGCCGAGAAGTTGTCCGATCCGAGCGAAAAAGCGTTTTTTGAGCAATCGATCGAGAAATACAAACGAGTGATGGGGGTGGCATAACTCGATTTGTGCCCAGTTTCCTTAATTTAAGTGACCGGTGCCCCATTCCTCAGCGGAGCGAAAATTGAATTGGTTTCGCTTTTGCTAAATCCTTCGCGTTAAAAATGTAAATGTAGAGAGACATCCCGATGGGAAGAAGTTTTGAAGTGCGCAAAGCCTCTATGGCGAAAACTGCAGGCGCAAAAATTAAAGTTTATTCCAAATACGGTAAAGAAATTTACGTGTGTGCAGAAAAACGGTGGTATTGACCCAGACATGAACTTGTCACTGCGTCACCTGATCACTGAAAGCGAAAAAAGATCAGGTTCCATACACACGTTATTGATAAAGCACTCGAACAAAGCAAGTGGCGGTGGCGGTGAAGATTACCAACCAGCTCGCTACGAAGGTTTTGGCCCAGGTGGCATTAGCGTGATCGTTGACTGTCTAACAGACAATGGCAACCGTACTTTCCAAGACGTTCGTCAGTGCTTTGTGAAGACTGGTGCAAAAATCGGTACTCCTGGTGTGGTT
>NZ_NPKW01000034.1:0-29229 GCF_002265885.1 Vibrio sp. 03_296 | reverse complement strand
TCTCAACGTCTCCCTTGGGTTGTGTGCTGTGTGGGACARGATGCTTTCTTCAGTGTCGGTTTGTTTCRCTTTGCTGTTTAGCTTTCTAGCTCAATGGCAATTGACTAAAGTGAGCCAAAGTTACTCCCGTGCACGGTTTCTCGTTGTCGTCTTCTGCTTCCACAGGTGACCACGCCGGAATACCCCGATAGCGAATCGGTTTGGGTGCCACTAAAAAAAACATCTGCTCATCACAGACTTAAAGTGTACTTCCTCCCTTCGCAACACTCGCTTGCTTTTGGCAAAGCGGTGCCCCATCAGACGCGATGCTAATGGTCAGCTCGGTTTTCTCCTCCACGCCATTACTGGGCTTCTCAGGCCGAGCCTTACTCACTACTACGGATTCACCGAGACGTCGGACCGCTGCCACCTCACACCAACACGAGCCTTGGTTTTCACCTTGAACTCGTGCTTCCGGCGTTTGCCCGGATGTGGTGTCAGGCTTCCCCAGTTACTGCACTGGCTCCCTGTTAACAATGCCACCCTCAAGCACAGCATAGGTCTGACTGAGTATTGGGCTTTGCGATGTTTCGGACGCTTACCCACCTATGCTGCCGAAGCAGGTTCACTTACGTTGTGTACTGTTAACTTCCTATTGCTTCCTTCAGACCCTGCCGTTGGCCAGCAACGCCCTTGCAATTCGGATTATCTTCCCCTCAGTCAGGGCGATTCGGGCTTCTTTCAACCCGACGGGTTTGCCAGCTTCGCTGGGCAAACAAAAAAAGGTCCGGCATGTATGCCGGACCTTTTCTATGCTATATCAAGCTGCGATTACGCCACTTCGATTGGGCCACCAAATGAGGTCACTGGTGGAACTTTGCCAGTGAACTTCTCGAAGTCTACGATACAGGTGTTCGCAGAAGTCGCCTGTGCCAGCTCAGATGAGCCGATATCTTGAGTCAGTGTGTTAGGGTCACCGTAAGTACAGATAGCTCCCACTTTCTCGCTTAGAGGACCATACCACGCACCTTCTTCGATTCGAATCACACCACGTGGGTAGCTGTCCGTTAGCACAGCCCCAGCTAGAAGCTGACCACGGTCATTAAACACGCGTACCAAATCACCCTCTTTGATGCCTTTTGCTTTTGCATCAAGTGGGTTGATGTAGACTGGCTCACGACCTTTTACTGCGTAAGTCGCACGGAACTCTTCAGACTCACACATCTGAGAGTGCAAGCGTTTGTCTGGGTGACAAGATTGCAACCAGAACGGATGTTTGTCTGAGCCTGGTCCGCCGTGTGAACGTTCTGATTTTTCGAACCACATTGGGTGCTCTTGGCAGTGTTCGTAACCGTAACGACCGATCTTACGAGACGTGATCTCGATAAAGCCTGACGGTGTACCCAGTGGGTTGATTTCAGGGTCTTGACGGAAATCCGCGTGACGAACCCAAGGTTGACCTTGGCCGAAGTCCAGTACGCTCTTCTCCCAGAATTCATCAAATTCTGGCATCTCGAATTTGCCTTCGTTCGATTTCTTACAATCGTTGTATAGGCTGCGAATCCAATCCATTTCACTCATACCGCGAGAGTATTCTTCACTGCGGCCAAAGCGCTCAGTCAGTTCCTTCATGATTTGGAAGTCTGGCTTAGATTGGAACAGAGGATCCACCAAACGATGCATCGCAATCAAACCACGGCTTGAGTATGAACCGTATACGTCGATGTCATTGCGTTCCCATTGGGTACATGCTGGTAGCACGATGTCTGAGAAGCGACACGTCGCTGTCCACGCGAAGTCGATCGTTACGACAGTTTGTAGTTTCTGGAACGCTTGCTTCATGCGGTTGCGATCTTGATGGTGGTGCCATGGGTTACAGCCCGAAATAACCATCATCTTGAAGTCTGGCAGCTTCACTTTGCCACCGTTGTAGTTGATCTCTTTGCCTGGTTCTAGCAGACAGTCGATCCAACGCGCAACAGGGATAGTACGGCTGTAACCATTGAAGTCATTGTTGTCCCATTTTGGTTTCATGCCCGCATCAAGGTTACGAGGGAAGCCACCAGGGCCAGCAAAACCAGTTGAAGGCACACCGATACTTGAGTAGTGGTGACCATAAGAGATACCACCGCCAGGCAAGCCGATTTGACCGATCATTGCCGCAACAACCGCGGCTGCCCAGTAAGGCTGCTCACCGTGCTCTTGACGTTGGATACACCACCCCATCAGGATCTGAGTGCGGCCTTTCACAAGCATGCGGGCAAATTCACGGATTTTGTCTGCTTTCACGCCACAAATAGGCGCAGCCCATTCTGGTGTTTTTTCAACTTTGTCCTTCGTTTTGCCTTGAACGTAGTTGATGAACTCTTCAAAACCAAGACAGTAAGTGTCGATGAACTTCTTATCGTATAGGTTTTCAGTGTAGAGAACATGCGCAATCGCCAACATAAACGGTACATCTGTCATTGGGTTGACATACAGATGATCGTTCTCTAGGTAACGCTGTGTTTTGTTCTTAACTGGGTCAACCGAAATCACGTTGATTTCGCCTTTTGCCACTTTCTCTTTTAGTTGCGCAAGGTAAGCGTAAGATTCATGCGTTTCACAGTTCCAACCCACTTGGAGGTTTTTCACTGGGTCGTTCGCCCAAAGAATAATGTTGTCTGCGTTTTCTAGAATCTCAGACCAAGACGTACCTTGTGCGTACACTTCGGTAGAACCTAGCACGTATGGCAGAATCGTTTGGCCAGCACCGGTTGAGTAGTCACCAACTTTGGTGATGTAGTTACCGTGCATGCCCACAGCGCGCTGCATGTGCGCTGTACAGTTGTTGAATGAACCCGTTTGGTTCCAACCTGTTTGGCCTGCGTGTAGCGCCCAAGGGCCATACTCTTTTTGTACGCGCTCTAGCTCACGGTAGAACAGGTCTAACGCTTCATCCCAAGTCACACGTACAAAACGGTTGTTGCCGCGCGTATCTGCGCTGTACTTGTGTTTTTTCAGCCAGTCTAGGCGCACCATTGGGTAACGCACACGTGAAGGGCTGTAGATGATGCCTTTGATGCCGTTTAGCATCTCAGTTGGGTTTTGGTCTAGCTCTAGCGGTTTGATCTCTTGAACTTTACCCGCGTAGATGTGGGCGCGGAACGCGCCCCAGTGAGAACCAGATACTTTCCATGTTCCTGTTGTTTCTACTGCGTTTGCAGAAGCCGACGCCAATAAGCTAGGACCGATAACAGAGGCAGCACTTGTGGTTGCTACGCCCTTAAGAAAACTTCTTCTTGTAATAGCCATTTAAATTACTCCATCCAATGCTTATTAGTGATGACCTTCAGCATAATCTGAAGAGTGCTTCTGTAGATATTTCAAGATAAGGGCTTCGCTATCCGTATCAAGGTTCACGAACGCTAGCATGCCGTCAAACATACCTGGCCAAGTATTGGCATCGAAGTGCGCTTCTGCAGGCTGTGTGTGACACACTGAACAGTTTGTTTTGTATGCTTCACGAGATTTTTCCCACACTGGGTTGATGTCGTTCAGCATTGACTCTTTCTTGATCCAAACTTTCGCCGCCACTTTTTCCCATGGAAGACCAGTTAGCTCATCCACTTTCTCTTCGCCAGTGGTGACAATTTTGTCATCCATAGACGCTTCTTTAAGCAGCGAAGCCACAGCGATGTTTTTGCCGAAGTCTTCTTGAATTACACGACCAAAACCTTTCGCTTTACGCCAGCCATCGATCTCGATTTCGACATAATCGCCTTTGTCTTCCACTACTTTTACGGTAGACGCAGGGTTCAATAGACCCGCTTCGGTTTGACCTTGTGCATCAAAGTAGATCGGTAAGTGACGAACACTCACAAGCTCTTTACCCACAGAATAATCGGTGCTTGAAGCCATTTGCTCTAAGTCACCAACGATACCGCCAATGCTATCCATACCTGCCGGTAATTTGTGCGCGATGCCTTTGTGACAGTCAACACAGCTTTGATCTTTCTCTGCCGCTTGCTTCATTTGGATACGAGCCGTTGGAGACATTTGTGTGAAGTCCATCGAGTCGTAGTTATGACAGTTTTTACATTCAAGGGATTTGTTGGCTGAGAAGCGATCCCATTCGTGTTTTGCTAGCTCGATACGGCGAGCTTCGAAAACGCCCGGTTCATCGTAGTTACCAAAGACTTGCGCAAAAACTTCTTTAGACGCCTGCATTTTACGTGCAATTTTGTCCGTCCAGTTGTGTGGTACGTGACAGTCAGGACAGGTCGCGCGAACACCTGAGTGGTTTTTCCAGTGCACGGTATCTTGCAGCTCTTGGTACACGTTGTCACGCATGGTGTGGCAACTGACACAAAACTCTTCAGTGTTGGTCGCTTCCAACGCGGTATTAAAACCACCCCAGAAAATCACACCGGCAATGAAGCCGCCCACGGTCAGCACACCAAGGCTGATATGAACTGCTGGGCGCGTTACAGTACGCCACAATTTAATGATCAATGATTTCATTGTCTGCTCTCTTAAAATCTTTTCAAAAGTGTGGGGATAAGTTCACAGGCTTACATGCCGTGAGCACCTGGAGGTCCGAAGAAGAAAACTTGCAACATCCAAACGATGAAGCCATATCCACCAACGAACGCCACACTCAAGATTGGAAAGAGGACGACGGTAATGAAGAGGAAAGATTTCCACTCCAATGAGCGCTTTTCAGCACTCTCAATTTTGTTAACATCACTCATACATTTGCCTATTTTGTATTTAGTAATTTCAGTTGCCCCACCCCAACAGGATGAAACTTTTAACACTATCTAATGCAAAATATTAGACCATACACAATGTGTGGTTCAATCAATTCCCTACGGCCTACCCTTGTTATTCAACACTTTTTTGAGCTCATCCAGAGATGTGTCTGATTGATATTCCATGTGTAAAATTGTGAATAGATGTGAAGAAATAAGTCTTTTGCATTATTGTTAAAAATCAAACAACCACATAACACAAATGCTAGCAGAGTGACATTTTTTAGCCGGACTGATTCTTATTCTCTCAAAAATAAAACAATCCCAATGGCGATTGTTTTATTTTATTGTTATCAAGTCGTGAATATTTAAAGAGAAAAATAGTAGTCTAAAGTGGCTATCTCAGAGCAAAAATCGTTCAACATTGCAGCAAGTAATCAATTCAAGAAATACATACGTTACGACTCACCGTTCGTGATTTACACAGTGTGACTTCTGACAAGAAAATGCATCAGACGCCTTCCCATACCACCTTAGATTCGTTTCAATCCCGATATGACGAATGGAAAGAGATGGGTATGGATTCAGTTATTGACCTCACTTGGGGGGCTCTCTTTGCGTTTTCTAGCCTCCTTATTATCCCGCTAATCATTAGCCACTTTTATCAGTTGGCGATCGCAAAAGAAGCTCTGCTGAGTGTTGGCCGTATGGCACTGCAACTGATTTTATTGGGCTTCTATTTGGAGTACCTGTTTACCCTGAATGACTGGCGCATCAATGTGCTTTGGTTATTGGTGATGCTCTCTGTTGGCGCTTCTTCCATTGTCAGCAAAGCCCACTTGCCACAAACTCAGCTGCTCTTGCCTACCTTATTCGGTCTCGCTGGAGGTATGTTGCCAATACTCTCAGTGTTGCTTGTTGGTATCATCACGCCAACACCTTGGTATCACACACAATATATGATTCCTTTGGCTGGTATGCTGCTGGGCAACAGCTTAAGTGGCAATATTGTCGCTTTGCAAAATCTGTTTGATTGCTATCGTAATCGAAAGAATGAATATGAAGCTGCGATCGCCCTCGGAGCATCGCCACGTTATGCGTCACTTCTGTTTGTTAGGCAAGCGATGCAAAAGTCTTTTGCTCCTATTCTTGCCTCAATGGCGGCGACAGGGCTAGTGACATTACCTGGAATGATGACAGGACAAATCTTGGGGGGCGCAAGTCCAATGGTGGCGATTAAATATCAACTGATCATTATGATCGCGATTTTTGTCACCCTCACCCTTTCTGTTGTCATCACCTTAGAACTGGCGCTACATCGCTGTTTAGATAGAAACGGGCAAGTGAAAATAAACACACTGGACACAAAATAAGCAGTTTTATCTGTTTTTCTAACCACCTCTTTTCTAATCACTTTTAGCTTAAATGAGATACCCACGAAGTTTACGACAGGTTATCCACAGAAAATGTGGATAACCTCGTTCAGTCCCCATCAGTCGGTGTCTTAAAAACGCAGGAAGATCGTCACACGGCCGTCATGATTGAGACGTAACTTGCCTATAAAGCATCCAATGGAGAGGAAGACTATGGACGATTCACTGCAATACCATGATGAGCTGGAGCAAGATTGTCGAGAGTGGCTAATTGATAGGCCCTTTGAATTGCCTCCGCAACCAGCAGAGCTCTGAGCACACTCAAGTGATTTCTAAAGGGTATGAAAAACGAAAAAGCAGACTTGACGTCTGCTTTTTCGTTATCTAAGAATCGCGGTTAATCGTGTCACTCAGCGATTAATCGCGCAGGTAGATTAGCCAGTACCACATGCCAACAAACACACCACCACCGATGATATTACCAAGCGTAACGGGCAGTAGGTTATTCAGCAGAAAGTCCATCATGTTCAGGTCGGCGTAGTCGGCAATGTTTGCCCCCGTCATTTGCCAAAATTCAGCTGGGGCAAAGTTTTTGATACCAATCGCCATCGGCACTTGGAACATATTGGCAATACAGTGCTCAAAACCTGCCGAGACAAACATCGCAACAGGAAGGATCATCACCGCTATTTTATCCGTTAGTGTACGACCGCTGAACGTCATCCACACAGCGATACAAACCAGCACATTACACATGATGCCTAAAGCTACGGCAGAGAAAAAGCTGTGGTGCATCTTATGCTGTGAAATCGCCATCGCGTTTAGACCAACCTGTCCATGGTCAAACATGTACTGCTTAGTGATCAACATGCAAACCACCAGCAAAATGGCGCCAACTAAGTTACCGACATAAACCACAAACCAGTTTTTGATCAGAACACGCCAGGAGATTTTACCGCTGGCACGCGCAACTAATGTCAGCACTGAACTCGTAAACAGTTCACCACCAGTCACAACAACAAGGATTAAACCTAAGCTAAATGCTAGGCCACCGATCAGGCGTGTGATTCCCCAAGGCAAGTCCGCCCCACCAGTTGTTACCGTGGTATAAAACACGAAGGCGATACCGATATGAATACCGGCTGAAATAGCAAGTAAAAATGATTTAACCGGGTCCTTGGTCGCTTTCCCTTCACCGATCTCTGCCGCTCTTTCCGCGGCCTGTGGTGGTAATAGCGAGTCAAATTGATTGAAGTTCATTGCAGGTTAACATTTGGAAACAATTTCGAGTGGCGCGGATAATCTCTCCTTTTCCAGAGTTTTTCAAGGGGTATTTTTTATGTTTACAAAAAATGTTGTTTTAGTGAGTTGGAAGACAATACCAAATTGCCACTACCTATTCGCATCTTCCGTTGTAAGTTTCTGTACTGACCATAAAAACGGCTCGCCAATACGCCAACGAGAAACCGATATTCAAACGTGCTGTCGCAAACCGAAGAAACAAAAATGCCTCATATGGTTGAGGCATTTTTGAGTTAGTGTTAGCGAGGCTCTGAGATTATTCTGCTGCTGCAATCTCTGGCTGCGTTTCTGGCGATACGGTTTCGCTACTCGCCTCAACGTCGCTTGCCGCCTCTTCAGTTTCAGTCACTGGGGCTGCCTCTTCTACTTGAGGAACTTGCTCTTCTGATGCAGTCCCCTCTTGCACTGGCTCCGCTTGTGCCACAGTAGCCGCAGGCTGATCTTTTGCCGCTAACTGAAGTTTCAGATTCGCGACCAACTCTTCCAAACTCTTGATATGTGCGGCTTCACGTTCAATGTGAGCATTTAACGCCAGCTCACGTTGATTGGCTTTTTCCAATGCTGTTTTTTGCTCAGCCGACTTGGTTTCGAGCACTTTCACTTTGCTATTGAGTTCAGTCACCTGCTGGGACAAATCGGTGGTTTTGTTTGCTTCGTGCATGTGTTTCACGCTTTCAAGAATCTTCTCACTTTGCTCTCTTAGCATTACATCACGGTAATCAGAACCATCGACTGCTTTAGAGATAGCGAGCAGCTTATTTTCAATTTCTAAAACTGAGTTTTCAAAAGCATCGTCTTCAACAGAAGCCAACAATTTCACCTGATGCGTAACTTGCTTAACATGTTCGATCTCAAACTGAGCGTTCGCTACTGCCAACTCAATGGCCTCTTTATCACGAGGGTTGGTTTGAGCAATGTTTGCTGCAATATTGATAACGTTTTCCGCTGTGGCAAAACTCACTGGCGCAACTTCATTAAAATCTTCTTTCTTTAGGGTTTTCAGCTCTTGTTGAAGCGGTAGAATGAACGTTTTGTGCACCACCTTCACTTCAAGCTGTTTCGCGGTGTTTAGGAAAACAACTTGCTTCTCCTGCGCCTCCTCTAGCTCATCAACCACAACGTAAGAAAACAGCTTCTTATACTGAGAAAGCACCTTGTTGTAATCATTTGCGTAGAGTTTCGCGGCATTGATCTCTGCTAGGTAATCCATCTGAGCAATAGAATCTGCCAAGATCACGTCTGCTTTCGCTTTCAGTTTTTCTAACGCTGCGAAATTTTGATCCACCAACTTAATTTGCTCTTGATAGGCTTGTGCATAGGTGTCAGAAGAGAATAGAGAGTAGCTTTTGGATGCTAGAGAAGGATCTTTTTCCAGTTTTGTGTAGATCTCACTGGCTTCTTTCCAAGCCGATGTTAGATCTTTGAAGTTTTCCGGTGCGTAGATCGCCAGCTTCCCGCTGTCTTGTAGAGCTTGAGACCATTGTTGGTGCGATTGTTGAATACCAACAAACGGCGTGCTCGCATTTTCAGCGACTTCGTTTGTCACCTCTTGGGTGGCTTTTTCTTCTGGCGTAGACTGGCAACCCACAATGGAGAGCATCATTGATGCCGCCAGTACCAACTTAATTTTATTCATTCTGTTACCTTTTTATGTCTTAGCTCATTGACGCGCAAGCATTTTTCGTCCCCCCTCCGCATCAACAGCCAAAAGGCTAAACATGAAGAAATGGAGTACTCGCAAAAATATCATTACAAACGAGCGTTTTCTTACGCTCTGTTATCTCGAATAGACACGTAAATATATTATAAAAGTCTTAATAATGATATGTGGCATTGGTTAGATGAATAATAAAACAGCGTTTCTTATCAATCACTTCGATACAAAGAGAGAAGAATTTGCGAATTTACCGACTGGCTAACAATTCTCGCTCTTTATGATTGTAACTATTGCCTAAGCGTACTAAGTTGAAGCGGAAAGATTTGTCGGAGTATGAGTATGAAATTTACAGAAGAACACTTAGCTGAAATGAACCTATTGCTACAATTTGACTTGAGTAGCGCTGCAACAGGGATAAAAGTGCACAAAGATGCGGCAGAATCGGCTCAGGCCGCGGTAAAACGTTTATTTGATAAGGGCCTATGTACTCAAATCGACGGAGGCTACCTCACTGACGAAGGTATTGAAGTAGCAGAGCACGCAGAAAAAACATTGAGAGTATTAAGCGCATAGTGTTTTAGCGCAACTGACTGAGAATAATAAAGACTCGCTTTTGGTCATTCAAAGCGAGTCTTTTTGTTTCTCTAGCTTGGTGAAGGAGCGTGCTAACAACAAACTGTTGACTATTACGCACCCAGCAGAGCATTGCCTAGCGAGAAAATAAGGCATTCATCCATTGATAGGGTTGAACGCGGTCGTAAAGCCAATTAAACCCCGTCGCGTAAAATAGGAAAAAGAGCAAAAATCCCGCTTCCAGCAACAAGGCTTGTAATATCGAGATGCTGAGAAACCATGAGATCACTGGAATGGTAATGAAGATCAGCCCTCCCTCAAATCCGAGCGTATGCAAAAGACGCATTTTTAATCCTCTCTCTGCTCGATTTGCACCAAACCATTGATCAAAATATTGGTTATAGATGTAATTCCAAATGACGGTAAAGATACTCAGCCCAATCCCGACAATAGCCAGTGCCGAAGCCCCTTTGCCAGTCATCAAAGATGTCGCTGGTACAATGATCGCCAATGCCAAAAATTCAAACGCCACGGCATGAAAAAGTCGTTCACCTTGTGTCATCACAAAACCTCTTACTGATGCTTTTCAATTACACACATTCTATCTACCATTAAGATACATAAAAGTTAGATACCATCTTTCAAAACGATATGTTTACTATCGAGCAACTACAAGCATTCGTCACTACCTCTGAAAAAGGCTCCTTTTCTGCCGCTGCGAGGGCACTTGGTAAAGCGCAATCGGTCATCAGCCAGCATATTATGAATATGGAGCTTGATTGTGGGGTGGATCTTTTTGATCGCACAGGACGATACCCTGTCCTCAATTCGTCAGGTTTAGCACTTCTCCCATACGCAAAAGCAACGCTGGAACAGTTAGAGAGATTCTCTAATAAAGCCAGTTCGCTATTTGAACCGAGCGCGTCGCAACTGATTCTTGCCGTCGACGAAGGTGTACCTCTGTTAACGCTGCCACAGGTTTTTCGCACCCTGGAGGCATCATTTCCAGAGCTACAAATCGAGTGTTTAACGGCTTCAAGCCCAGATATTATTGAGTTGGTAGAGTCTGGGCGCGCGACTACCGGCATCATTTTGAGTGAAACCGTACTGCCATCGACCATCGATTTTTCGAGCTTAGGCGCGGTGGCGTTTGATGTGTTCGTGTCCACTGAACATCCTTTGGCTTCGATGTCATTAACGCATAGCGACCAACTCAAGTTGCACCGGCAATTGGTCATACGGTCTAAGAACACCCAATTCAGTTCCCTTAATCAAGCCTTTGGCCCAGACGTTTGGTACGCTGATAACTATTTTATGCTGTTAGAGATGGCAAAAGCTGGCTTCGGCTGGTGCTTGTTACCAGAACACCTCATTGGCGCAGAACAACACGGCTTGGTAAAAATACAAAATCCTCAGTTGCAATTTGGCTGGCAAGCCAATATCGATGTGATACAACATCAGAAGTGGCACTCTGATCCAGTTCATTTAGAAACGCGTAGATTGCTGCGTAACTTATTTGGGAAATAGCGATGAAAAAGATATTAATCATTGGAGCAGGTTGGCTAGGTTTACCTTTTGCGCAACAATTGTCCACGTTAAAACATCAGGTAATTGTCACTCGACGCTCTACAGACAGCCTTCGTGAAGTCCCTTTGGCGCTAGAAAACAAAGCCGTCCTCGATCTCGCCAATGATGATGCGGCAAAGAAGGTGCGAGCGATCGTAGACAACAATGCCATCGATATTGTTGTTGGTAGTTTTCCCCCCGGCTTTCGAAAAGGTAGCGGTGAAGAATATGCTCAACAGTGGCAAAAAATCGTCGACGGCATCAAAGATAGCGCAGTACAAAAAGTCATTATGGTCAGCTCAACGACGGTTTATCCAAATCAGCCCGGTGAAATGAGGGAAGACGACGCAACACTCGCCAAAGCAAACTGCGAGAATGCCTTATTCAGTGACAAAGCACGCGTGATGTTGCAAGCAGAGCAATCACTGTTAGATTCAGGCAAAAACTTTACCATCTTACGTTTGAGCGGACTCTTTGGGCCTCATCGTCACCCTGCCCGCTTCGTCCCTCATCTAAAACAAATCAGCAGCCGTGCTCCCGCTAACATGCTTCATCTTGACGATGCAATCAAAGCGCTTTTGTTTGCGATTCATGCCGTCGACCAGCAAGTGCTCAACGTGTCAACGCCAACGACAGTCGATAAAGCCACCTTCTATCAAGCCGCTCTTGAATCTGCACAACTTAAGGTTGATTTTCCACCGGTTGTCGCCGTTGAAGACAAACGTATTGTGGTGGACAAATTGCTGCAGTCGGGTTTTCAATTTCAATATCAATCAACGCTGGATGCTTTATGAAACTTTTTCGTCAAATTGAACTGCTCTGGCAATACATGCAATTGCAGCATCACTTAACTCCCGCCGATTGCTTGCTCGTAATGTGCAGTAACGATCTTCGAGTCGCAGAACACGCTGTGAATTTGTACAAACAAGGGTACGCGCCCTATATCCTCTTTTCTGGCGGTGAGGGGCGTTTCACTGAAGGGCTATTTGAAAAAAGTGAAGCGGAGACTTTTGCCGAGCTCGCAAAAGCATCAGGCGTGCCTGAAGAAGCGATCTTACTCGAAAAAAAATCCTCCAATAGTGGGGAAAACGTCCGTTTTTCCGAGCAACTTTTGATCGACAAGGGGTTAGTATTTGACTCGTTTATTTTGGTCCAAAAACCCTTTATGGAAAGACGCGCCCTCGCGACGTTCGAGAAACAATGGCAGGGAGCTTACTCACGCCTGTTGGTGAGTTCCACCGGAGAGGCCTTCTTTGATTACATCAATGAAGAGATGCCTCTGATGTTGGTGCTTGAAGCGCTTCTTGAGGACTTTGAGCGCATTAAACATTATCCAGAAAAAGGCTTCCAAACCGAACAACCACTGCCCGATGATGTTGAAACCGCTTATCAAGGGATCCGAGAAAAGCTCACTTCGCTTCTTGTTTAACGCCGGAACACGTTTAATGCAGTAACCAACGAAAAAAGCCACTGCACATTGTGTGAGTGGCTTCATTGCTTTCTTGTCAGTAATAATTCAAAGAACCCGTTATTTACCCAACGCTTCTTTGTAGTGTTGACGACAGACTGACACGTAACGATCGTTACCCCCTATCGCCACCTGATCACCTTCTTTAATGGCATTTCCGTGCTCGTCGGTGCGGATAACCATGTTGGCTTTACGTCCACAATGACAAATGGTTTTTAACTCGACTAATTTGTCGGCCCAAGAAAGGAGGTATTTGCTGCCTTCAAACAGCTCACCCAGAAAATCCGTACGAAGTCCGTAACACAATACCGGAATGTGCAGCTTATCGACCACTTCCGTTAGCTGATACACTTGCTCTTTCGATAAAAATTGGCACTCATCCACCAAAATACAATGGCGCTTCTCCACTTCATTCAGAGCAGCGATCTCTTGATAGAGATTGGTGTCCGCTTTAAACAATTGCGCTTCCGCTTGCAAACCAATTCGTGAACTGACTTTACCAATACCGTAGCGATCATCTAAAGCCGCAGTAAAAATAACAGGCGTCATACCACGCTCTTGATAGTTGAAAGAAGACTGAAGAAGAGTCGTTGATTTACCCGCGTTCATCGCTGAGTAATAGAAATACATCTGAGCCACAGAGCACTACCTAAGTAAAATTGGAAAATGTAAAAATGTAAAGAAAAGGGCTGAATCAACAGCCCTTTAAAAAGATGCAATTACTTGCGACGCCACGTTGTTCCTTCAGGGCCATCTTCAAGTACGATACCCATCTCGTTTAGCTTATCGCGCGCCATATCTGCGTTTGCCCAATCTTTCGCCGCACGAGAATCGTTACGCAGTTTGATCAGCGCTTCAATTTCTGCCACTTCATCATCATTGCCCGCGTCACCTTTCAAAAACGCGTCTGGATCTTGATGAAGAATGCCGATCACGTCCGCAAGCTCACGCATCAAAGCACCTAGTGCACTGGCGTTGGCCAGATCTTCGGTTTTCAAACGGTTGATCTCACGCGCCATATCAAACAACACAGAATAGGCTTCCGGCGTGTTGAAATCGTCGTTCATTGCCGCAGTGAAACGCGACACATACTCTTCACCACCTGCTGGCGCTGCCGCGAGATCCAAACCACGTAAAGAGGTGTATAGGCGCTCAAGTGACGCACGAGCTTGGTTGAGGTTTTCTTCGCTGTAGTTTAGCTGACTGCGGTAGTGACCCGACATCAAGAAGTAACGTACGGTTTCTGCGTCATAGTGCCCTAACACATCGCGAATGGTGAAGAAGTTACCTAGAGACTTAGACATCTTCTCTTTGTCGACCATCACCATACCACTGTGCATCCAAGTGTTGACATACTGGGTGTCATGGGCACAGCAAGACTGAGCAATTTCGTTTTCGTGGTGAGGGAACTGAAGATCAGAGCCACCACCGTGAATATCAAAATGATTACCAAGAATAGACGAGTTCATCGCAGAACATTCGATGTGCCAACCAGGGCGACCAGGACCCCAAGGTGATTCCCATGTTGGCTCACCCGGCTTAGACATTTTCCAAAGTACGAAATCTAGAGGGCAGCGTTTTGCTGTTTCCACATCGACGCGCGCGCCTGCTTGAAGCTGGTCAAGGTCTTGTTTTGAAAGCTTGCCGTATTCGTCAAATTTATTGACTTCAAACATCACATCACCGTTGTCGGCAACATACGCAAAACCACGCTCAATGAGCCTTTCCACTAACTCAATGATTTCTTGAATGTATTGTGTTGCGCGCGGTTCTACATCTGGGCGCTTCATGTTTAGCGCATCAAAGTCAGCGTGCATTTCACCGATCAAACGTTCAGTTAATGAATCACAGGTTTCACCGTTTTCCGCCGCACGTTTGATGATTTTGTCATCGATATCGGTAATGTTGCGCACAAACGTCAGATCGTAACCTAAATAGCGCAAGTAACGAGATACGACGTCAAAAGAGACAAATGTACGGCCATGACCGATGTGACAGAGATCGTAAATGGTAACTCCACAGACATACATACCGACTTTACCGGCTGTGATTGGTTTGAATTCCTCTTTCTGTCTTGTCAGTGTGTTATATATCTTCAACATGATCTCTATCTGTATATTGATTGAACTAAAATGAAACGGCAGTATACCAACTACAATGTTTTTAGGTAATAACAATTCCGCTGAAAAACGATAATCGACTAAACTTCCAACACAAAAGCGTAATTTGCTTAGTCCTTCATTTTGCATGAGCCTTAACTTAGGCTAGAATTCTGACTTTAAACAAAACAGCACAAAGGAAAACAGCATGATCACCCTTCACACAAATTTTGGTGACATCAAGATTGAGCTAAACGCAGAAAAAGCACCAGAAACGAGCGCAAACTTTCTTCAGTACTGCCGTGACGGTTTCTACGACAACACCATTTTCCACCGTGTTATCGATGGTTTCATGATCCAAGGCGGTGGCATGGAATCTGGTCTACGTGAGAAATCAACTCGCGAGCCAATCAAAAACGAAGCGAACAACGGCCTAAGCAACAAAGTCGGCTCTATCGCGATGGCTCGTACTATGGACCCACACTCTGCTAGCTCACAGTTTTTCATTAACGTAAACAACAACACATTTTTAGACTTCCGTAGTGAAAGCCGTGATGGTTGGGGTTACTGCGTATTCGGTGAAGTTGTTGAAGGTATGGACGTGGTTAACAAAATCAAAGGCGTTAGCACAGGTTCTTACGGCATGCACCAAGACGTACCACTAGAAGACGTGGTAATCACTGGCGCAACCATCGAAGAGTAATCTTACTCATCATCTTTTGAGATAGGTTTATGGGGAGGCTAAGCCTCCCCTTGTTTCTATGACAACACTTTTTATTTCTGATTTACATCTCACTCCTTCTCGCATAGACATCACTGAGTGTTTTGTGCAATTTATGCGTAACGAAGCCGTGAACGCGGAAGCACTGTATGTGTTGGGTGACCTGTTCGAATTTTGGATCGGTGATGAAGATTGCACTCCCTTTGCCGAACGCATTCGCAACGAATTTAAAGCACTGACTACAGCTGGTGTTCCCGTTTATTTTATTCAAGGCAATCGCGACTTCTTATTGGGTCAACGATTCTGTCATGAAACGGGAATAACACTCTTAGACGATATCTGCACCATCGACCTTTATGGCGAAAAAGTCGTGATCCTTCACGGTGATACTCTGTGCATTGACGATTTAAAATATCAAGAGTTTCGAAAAACGGTGCATCAGCCATGGCTGCAATGGATCTTCAAACGGATTCCTTGGTTTATTAAGAAACGAATCGTTGCCAAAGTGCAGTCTGGCGTTCGTGATGATAAGCAACATAAGTCGCTCGAGATCATGGACGTGAACCAGCAAGAAGTCGAGCAAGTCATGTCTCAGTTTTGCGTCAAGCTGATGATTCATGGCCATACTCATCGCCCTAATATTCATCACTTCGAACATGATAATATCCCGTTAACACGCATTGTATTGGGTGATTGGTATTCCCAAGGCTCTGTTTTAAAAGTTACTGCCGATGGATATTCCTTAGAACAACGCCCTTTTTTTACTGAGTGAATTATTACTACAACATCGCTAGCAAACTGTAACAATCGACATAGATCTTTTGGAAAAAGTCGCTATCATCAAATCTAAAGCACTTTAACAGAACAGAGTTCAGCAAATTGAAGTATTCCTACGTTGCCAGACAACCCATTCTTGATCAAAACAGAAAAACCATTGGTTATGAATTGCTGTTTCGCGATGGTCCAAAAAATACCTTCCCCGAAGTTGAACCAGAGTTAGCGACCAGTCGCTTACTCTCCGATCATTTCCTTTCCACGCACTACAATACGCTTGGAAACAAACTCGGTTTTGTGAACTTTCCATACCAGAGTCTCATTAACTTAGTACCAACGCTCTTCCCAAAAGAGAGCTTGGTGATAGAGATCCTGGAAGATTGTGAACCAACCGATGAGCTATACGAAGCCATTATCAAACTTCACAAAGCGGGCTACCACATCGCATTGGATGATTTCGTTCCCAATCGTGCGTGGAAACGCTTCTTACCTTATATCCATATCATTAAGTTTGATATTCGCATCGTTCCTATAGAAAAAGCCGCTCAGTTTATTGCCTCACTACGTAAACTGAAAATCAAATTTTTGGCTGAAAAAGTCGAGACTTACCAAGAATTTGAGCAAGCGATCAAAGCGGGATTTGATTATTTTCAAGGGTACTTCTTTAGCCGCCCTGAAATGATTCAAAAGAGAAGAATTAACCCTTCTTTTTTAACGGTCGTTCAGCTGTGTAAAGAGATTGCAGATGAGCCCATTGATTTTAATGAAGTGGAACGTCTATTTTCTATTGATGTCACGCTTTCCTATAAGTTGATGACTTACGTGAACTCAGGCTACACCCTTACGGCGAAAATAAAGTCTTTCCGCCAAGCTTTGATCTATTTGGGTGAGGAGAAACTACGCCGATTTATTTCACTCGTCGCGGTGGCGTCCGTTCACGAAGATAAACCGGACTCACTCTACTCGTTAGCCGTTCAACGCGCGCGAGCTTGTGAACTGCTATTAGGACATACGTCAACCAAATACGACCCTGGACAAGCTTTCCTGACCGGGCTTTTTTCTCTGCTTGATTCGTTGCTAGACCAGCCTCTCGGTGACATTATCGAAGACATTCCTGTTGATGAAGAGATCAAACTGGCCCTCAGCGAGCGCTCTGGCCAACTTGGGACGATACTGTCTACCATTACGGCTTATGAACAAGCAAATTGGGAACTGGCGAGTCAGTATCAGCAACAACTGGGGATCTCCGAACATCAGTTGTGTATGGCATATAGTAAAGCAACCGAGTGGACACAAGAATTGCTGTCGCAGACACCGTAACTCGTTATAATGACAAACAACCCCACAACAGTGGGGTTGTTTGTTTTATCGCTTTATTTGCTGAGATTTCAATTTATGGCTGCTTCTTGTCCTTGCGGATCAAACCGTACCTATGCTCTGTGTTGTGAAATTGCCCATAAGCATCATGCCGATGTGATCACACCGGAACAACTGATGCGTTCTCGTTACAGTGCCCACGTCTTGGGGTTGGTCGATTACGTTGTAAATACCTACCACCCCAGCTGCCATGCCGAAGAACAGCGCGAAGGCATCGCTGAATCCATTGAAAATGATTGGTGCAAGCTTGAAGTGGTTAAAGCAGAAGCGGGAAGCAACGAGAATGAAGGCTTTGTTGAGTTCAACGCTTACTTTAATGAAGACGGTAAACGCTACTGTATGACAGAACGCTCTCGCTTTGTGAAAGAAGAGGGGCTTTGGTACTACATTGATGGCACTTTTCCGGAAGAAGAGCCAGAGCAAGATCCGCGTCTCAATGAATCCGTCAGTAGCTTGAAAGTGGGCCGAAACGATCCGTGCATCTGTGGCAGCGGTAAGAAATTTAAGAAATGTTGTGGGTAAGAAACAAGGGAAAACAAGGTTCTAGGTTCTAGGTTCTAGGTTCTAGGTTCTAGGTTCTAAAAACCTTAGATCTTTCCTTTCCGTAAGCGCAGCATCTGTATTCCATAACACTTTCTAAAAATAAAGTGCGCAGACTCCCTGCGCACTCACTATCTAGGCCCCTAGTCCCGATCAACCTTGACCTTGCCTCTATCTTACTTATGACGCTCTTTAAGCTTATTGATCACATCATTCATCGATAAGCCTTGGTCTTGCAGCAATACCATTAGATGGTAAATCAAGTCTGCCGATTCACACACTAACTCCGCCTTATCGCCCGACGTCGCCGCAAGCGCGACTTCAACGCCTTCTTCGCCCACTTTCTGCGAAATACGCTTGGTACCACGAGCATACAGACTGGCAGTATAAGAGGAATCTGGATCGGCACTCTTGCGGGCAGCCAGTAGCTGCTCAAGTTGATGAAGCCACACCATTTGTGACTCTTCCTGTGGGTCACCATCCCAGCAAGTGGTCGTGCCCGTATGACACGTCGGCCCAATTGGGTTGACTTTCACTAACAGTGTATCGTTATCACAATCCAACGACATGTTCACCAATTGCAGTACGTTACCTGACGTTTCCCCTTTGGTCCAAAGACGTTCTTTGGTACGAGAGAAAAACGTTACTTGGCCAGTTTCACCCGTTTTCACCAAGGCTTCTTGGTTCATGTAACCCATCATCAGCACTTGGCTCGATTGGAAATCTTGTACGATGGCAGGTACCAGACCGTCCACCTTCTCCCAGTTGATTCGCTCAGCGAGAGAGCTGACTTCGGTGGTTTTWAAACTCATAGTCGTACCTCAATGCCTTGTTGCTTTAAATACTGCTTTAATTCACCAATATTGATGACTTGTTTGTGGAAGACCGATGCAGCCAGCGCACCGTCCACATTGGCTTTTTGGTAGGCTTCCGCGAAGTGCTCCATGGCACCAGCACCACCAGAGGCAATCAACGGCACCTTGCACACTTCGCGTACCATATTCAGTTGTTCGATATCGTACCCATTACGTACACCGTCTTGGTTCATCATGTTCAGTACGATTTCACCAGCACCGCGCTTTTGTACTTCTTGCACCCAATCACGGGTTTCCCATTGGGTCGCTTTGGTGCGTTCTTCGTCACCAGTAAACTGATAAACCTGATACTTGCCCGTCTCTTTGTCGTAGTATGAGTCGATACCAACGACGATACATTGCACACCAAACTTATCCGCTAAATCCGTAATAAGCTGCGGATTAGCCAGCGCTGGTGAGTTGATAGAGACTTTGTCTGCGCCAAACTCCAAAATACGTGCTGCGTCTTCTGCGGATTTAATGCCACCAGCGACACAGAAAGGAATATCAATCACTTCTGCAACGCGAGCCACCCAGCTTTTATCGACGACACGGCCATCGCTGGAAGCAGTAATGTCATAGAACACCAGCTCGTCAGCGCCTTCTTCCGCATAGCGTTTAGCAAGAGGAACGATATCACCGATGATTTCATGGTTACGAAACTGAACGCCTTTCACCACTTGCCCATCACGAACGTCAAGACATGGAATTATTCGCTTTGCCAACATGCAAATGCCTCCTCTGCTGTGAACTTGCCATCTAACAGTGCGCGACCAACAATCACCCCCGCCACACCGCTGCCTTTCAATGCCTCAATATCCGCTAGAGAGCCGATACCACCTGAAGATTGGAACTGCACTTGTGGGTATTGTTTACATAGGTCGACGTAAAGCTCGACATTTGAACCTTCTAGCGTACCGTCACGAGAAATATCCGTGCAAAGCACGTGCTGTAGACCTACCGTTAAGTAATCATTAATCAGCGCTTCAATGGTCACGCCAGAGTCTTCTTGCCAACCCGAGATCGCCACTTTACGCGTGCCGTCCTGATCGATGTTGATATCCAGAGCAAGAACGATTTTCTCTGCGCCGTATTTTTCCATCCAACCTTTCACAAGCTCTGGTTGTTTTACTGCGGTCGACCCAACAACAACACGTTGGGCACCGGCTTCTAGCAAATCAACCACATCTTGCTCACGACGCACACCACCACCGATTTGGATATTCGCTGGCGTGCTTGCTAGTAGCTTTGCAATCAAATCAAGCTGACGTGCTGTGGTATCTTTTGCGCCCGTTAAATCGACTAAGTGTAGCCAGTTGGCACCTGCTTGGTGGTACAAGTTGAACTGCTCTGCTGGGTCGACTTTGTATTCGGTGACCTGGCCGTAATCACCTTGATAAAGGCGAACCACCTGTCCTTCAATTAAATCAAGAGCTGGAATAATCACACTAAATCCCTTTTATAATTCTAAGAAGTTTTGAATAAGCTTCGCGCCCGCTTTTGAAGAACGCTCAGGGTGGAATTGCACGCCGTAGTAGTTGCCGCTTTGCACTGCGGCTGTAAACGGGTTGCCATATTCACATTCGGCAATGGTGTAATCCCCAACTGGCATTGCAAAGCTGTGTACGAAGTAGAAGTACTCACCTTCTTCAATACCTTTGAATAGTGGATGACCTGTTTTTGCCGATACTGTGTTCCAGCCCATATGCGGAAGCGGCAAATCGCCGGTTTGCAGCAACTTCACTTCACCATCGCAAAGTCCAAGACACTCGACCAACGAATCGGCTTTCTGGCCTTTCTCTTGAGACACTTTGCCCAACAGTTGCATGCCTAAACAGATACCGAGCAGCGGCTTCTCTACTTGTTTTACCAAGCTGATAAGATCGCGTTCCTCTAGGTTTTTCATCGCTTCACTGGCGGTTCCGACTCCCGGTAGGAATAGCTTGTCAGCCGACAATACCACTTGTGGATCTTTTGAAATCGTTACGTCATAGCCTAGGCGTTCAATGGCAAATTTCACCGAAGAGACGTTGGCACAGCCAGTATCGATAATGACCACTTTCTGTTCTGTCACTGTATTTCTCCTTGCTAACGTTAGCCTTAAAGTACGCCTTTACTACTTGGTAGCTCAGTGCCTTCTACTTTGATTGCTTGGCGCAGAGTACGACCAAACGCTTTAAATAGACTTTCAATGATGTGGTGATCATTATCGCCCGCAGAAGAAAGGTGCAGGGTACACGCTAGGGTATCTGTCAAAGAACGGAAGAAGTGCACCACCATCTCTGTTGACAAATCGCCTACCTGATCGCGGCTAAACTCGGCATCGAATTTCAGGTATGGGCGACCAGACAGATCCAGTGCACATTGTGCCAAACACTCATCCATTGGTAGGCTGAAGCCAAAGCGACCAATACCACGCTTATCACCCAATGCTTCTTTCAACGCCTGCCCCAACGCAAGAGCGGTATCCTCAATGGTGTGGTGATCATCAATGTGCAGGTCACCTTCCACCTGACACACCATTTGGAAGCCACCGTGCGTCGCGATTTGATCCAGCATGTGGTCGAAGAAACCAAGGCCGGTAGAGATCGCGTTGCCGCCTTGCTCATCAAGGTTCACTGCCACTTTGATGTCGGTTTCTTTTGTGGTACGAATCACTTCGGCAACACGCGCTTTCACTGTCAGATCTTTCAGGATCTGTTTCCAACCCATGGTTTCTGGGTTGTATTGAATACCACGAATTGCCATGTTTTCTGCAAGTTGAAGATCCGTTTGACGATCGCCAATCACGAATGAGTTCTGGAAATCCACTTTACCCGCTTGAAGGTACTCTTTTACCAAGCCCAATTTCGGTTTGCGGCAAGAACAATTGTCTTTTTCAAAATGAGGGCAGATCAGTACATCATCAAATTTCACCCCTTGAGATTCGAAAATCTCCATCATCATATTGTGTGGCGCATTAAAATCTTCTTGCGGATAGCTGTCTGTTCCAAGGCCGTCTTGGTTGGTGACCATCACTAGACGGTATCCTGCTTCCTGCAACGACAACAAGCTTGGAATAACAAATGGCTCTAGTTTTAGCTTATCTAAACGGTCTACTTGAAAATCAACTGGCGGCTCAACAATTAAGGTGCCATCACGATCGATAAAAAGGATTTTTTGTTGTTTGCTCACTCGAACTTCCTTATTGCTATTCTTTTGGCGCTCTCGCTGTTTAGCGAGAGCAATTCATTTTTTCTCTACTTATGAGTAGTAGTTTCTAATGAAACCCAGTGTTTTCTCGCACTCATCTCGGCCGCCAACACTGACTCTTACGCAATCTTTGATTGGCGAGTTTCGCAAGATGATGCCGGACTCCCAAGCCGCCTTAAATAGCTCGTCACCATTAGGGAATTTCACCAGCAGATAATTACCCCACCCTTCAAACACTTCTAAGCCTGCAATCATTGATAATCCCACCTGCAAATAGGCACGATTCGCGTTGAGGTCGAGCACTTGGAACTTGGCACGAGCCAAGCCAGCTTCTGACAATGCTTGTGTCGCAATTTCTGCGACAGGCACGGGTACCGGATATGGCGCGATAACTTTTAGAAGTACATTAATCAGCTCTTCATTCGCAAGTGTGAATCCACAACGCAAGCCAGCCAATGCAAAGGCTTTCGACAAAGTACGCAAAATCGCAAGGTTCGAGTACTGCGCAAGTAAATCGACGGTTGAGGCCTCTGGACAAAAATCGATATACGCTTCATCCATCACAACAATGGCTCGATCTTTTGTCATCTCTAGCAAGGCGATGATGTCTTCTCGCTTCACTAAGTTGCCTGTTGGATTGTTTGGTGAACAAACAAACACCAACTTAACCTTGTCCAAATTGGCTTCAATACCTGCAAGGTCTAACTGCCAATCCTCTGTCAGCGGCACGGTTTTGCGCTCAACGCCAATAGTTTCAGCGCTAACAGAATACATGCCATACGTAGGAGGGCAGTAAAGAATGGCATCTTCATTTGGTTCGCAGAAAGCACGAATCAGCAATTCGATACCCTCATCCGCACCACGCGATGTGAGAGTTTGTTCAGGTTTAACACCTGCATAGGCAGCGTAAGCAGCAATCAATGCTTTCGGCTGACAATCACTGTAACGGTTCAAGCGCGCAAAGTTTGTGCGGTATTCATTGTCAAATGGCGATTCGTTGGCATTCAACCACACATCACCGGTTCCACCGATGCGGCGCGCCGAAAGATAAGGCGTCAGTTTCTGTACACTTTTACGAGCAAGCTTTTCCATCGTCTTTTCCTTAGCTACGCGCAGTTAATTTTTCAACACGAATTGTGACCGCTCGTTTGTGTGCGTCCAATCCTTCTGCTTCCGCCATTGTCACCACCGTTGGAGCAAGGTTTTTCAGCCCTTCCGCAGAGAGTTCTTGTATCGTCATGCGTTTAGAAAAATCAGCCAATCCAAGGCTTGAGTAGGTACGGGTGTACCCATACGTCGGCAATACGTGGTTGGTTCCTGACGCATAATCGCCCGCCGATTCAGGCGACCAATCACCTAAGAAAATGGAGCCTGCGTTATCCAGCAATGGCAACAACTCTCGAGGATTTTTGGTCTGAACAATTAAATGCTCTGGACCGTAATAATTTGAAATGGAAACCGCTTGGGTTAAGGAGTCAGCAATAATAATCAAGCTCGACGCCAGTGCTTTTTCAGCTATAGAGGCGCGTGATAACTGCTTCAACTGTTTCTGTACAGCATCCGTTACTTGATCTGCAATCAAGACAGATGGCGTCACTAAAACCACTTGCGAGTCCGGTCCGTGCTCAGCTTGGCTAAGTAAATCGGCAGCGATAAAATCAGCATCTGCAGTTTCGTCAGCAATCACCAGCACTTCTGATGGCCCAGCCGGCATATCAATGGCTGCACCACGAAAATCATTACTCACTTGACGTTTTGCTTCTGTGACATAAGCATTACCAGGACCAAATATTTTATCCACCTTAGTGACACTTTCTGTCCCATAGGCCATCGCTGCGACCGCTTGTCCACCGCCAACATTGTAAACTTCATCAATATTACAAAGCTTTGCCACATAGAGAATCTCATCGGCAATCGGTGGTGGTGAACATAAAACCACTTTACGACAACCCGCGATTTGCGCAGGAACACCCAACATCAATACTGTAGAAGGCAGCGGTGCACTGCCACCAGGAATGTATAAACCCACTTTTTGTATCGGGCGAGTGACTTGTTCACACACCACACCCGGTTGTGTTTCGACTTTAATTGGCGTCGGTTTCTGAGCATTGTGGAACTTCGCGATGTTGGCGTAAGCCTGCTCAAGCGCCTGCTTCATTTTTGAAGTTAAGCGAGCAGATGCGTCTTCGATTTCTTGTTCTGTCACTCGAATTGATCCAGGTTTAACGCGATCAAACTTCTCCGTCAGTTCGATCAGAGCAGCATCACCTTCTGCTCTGACTTTCGCAATCACTTCTGCCACTGCAGCGGTAATACTCGCACCTTCAGTTATCGCTGGACGTTCCAAAATAGCGTCTTGTTGCGTCTCACTAAGAGATTGCCAAACAACCGTTCTCATGAGCCTTACTCCATCATTTTTTCAATTGGTAGAACAAGAATAGAGCTCGCGCCAAGTTCTTTGAGCTGTTCCATCGTTTCCCAGAATAGGTTTTCTGTACTCACCAAATGTACTGCCACTCGTTGTTTCTCTGCAGAAAGTGGTAGTACGGTTGGATCTTCCGCCCCTGGCAACAGTGCTTTGATCTGTTCTAGCTTATCGACTGGAGCATGTAGCATGATGTATTTGGATTCTTTGGCTTGCTGAACGCCTTGCATACGCGTTAACAGCTTCTCGATAAGCGCTTGCTTGTCTTGGGCAAACTCACCTGAACGTTGAACAAGTGTTGCTTTAGATTGGAAAATAACCTCTGCCTCTTTTAGGCCATTGGCTTCTAGTGTTGCGCCTGTTGAAACCAAATCAGCGATTGCATCCGCCAAACCAGCACGAGGCGCCACTTCAACTGAGCCTGTCAGCATACAGGTAGAGAAAGCCACACCTTGTCGATCCATATACGCTTTTAGTAGTTGTGGGTAAGTCGTCGCAATACGTTTCCCTGCAAGATCCTGAGGGCCATTGTATTTTTCATCTTTATCAATCGCGATGGACAAACGACATCCACCAAAATCTAAACGACTCAAGGTTTCAAATTGACAAGCATCACCAGTGGCTTTACGTTCTAGGCGCACTTCTTCCAGCACGTTTTCACCGATAAAACCAAGGTCGACAACGCCGTCCATGATCAGCCCAGGAATGTCATCATCACGAACTAATAACAGATCAATTGGCATATTTTCTGAGTGCACGACTAAACGCTCACCCATAATATTAAATTTAACGCCACACTTTTTTAAGAGCCCTTGGCACTCTTCACTCAGTCGGCCTTTTTTCTGAATTGCAATTCTTAAGCGTTGTGTTTGCATGACATTGTCCCTGTGCTTCAATTTGAAAATGATGAAAGTAAAAACTAAAAAACCCTCGAGAGATGTTGGTCTCCCGAGGGTTTAAAATCTGAATTTGATGATTTTCACCTCCGGGAGTTTCCTATCTCCCGGGTATGCGTACATCTCCCGAAAGACTAGACTGGGTGATGATGGTGATGAATGTTCATTACAAAATTACGCATACTTATATAAGCTCTTAGCTTGATTGCTTCGTTGATAACCACACTAACTAAGCTTCCCTTATTTTGCAACACTTTATTTTAAAAAATATCAATTTGTATAAGACAAATAAAAAGGGTAGCCGAAGCTACCCTTTCAAAGTTCATATAAATGAATATGTTACGCTTGTTGGCAAGACTCAATCTTTGCTTTTGACAACCAAGAGAGGATTGCACAAACGATGATGAATGCCATCGTTGCAGCCGCTAGTGAGAACATAACGGAAGCGGTCATACCCAATACAACGAAACCAATACAAGATACCAGTGCCACTGCAAGTGCATAAGGTAACTGAGTCGCTACGTGGTCAATATGATGACAACGTGCCCCCGTTGAAGAAAGAATCGTCGTATCAGAAATCGGTGAACAGTGATCACCAAAAACAGAACCCGCTAATACTGCACTTAGCATAGGAAGCATAAGAGCGATATCTGTCGCACCCGCCATATCACCCGCGATAGGTAGCATAATACCAAACGTGCCCCAAGATGTTCCGGTAGAAAACGCCATCAAACCCGAAAGCAGGAATAGAATCACAGGTAGCCAATGCGGGTTAATATTGCCTTGTGCCATTGTAGATAGATAACTACCTGTTTTCATATCACCAATAACAGAACCAATCGTCCAAGCGAAAATCAGAATAAGGATTGCACCAAACATCGATTTAGCACCGATCCATAAAGTGCGAGCAATTTCTGCAACTGGAAGACCTTGTTTGAACACTGTGAACAATGCCACAGCCAAACCAACCAGACCACCATAAATAAGCGATGTACCTACGTTGGTATTTTCGAAAGCACCAAGCAAGTCGAAAGCTTTACCATCTGCCGCAAGTGCTTGGCCACCGGTATAGAGCATTGAAGCAACCGTTGCAATAATCAAAGCAATGATCGGCATAACAAGATCTGTCACTTTACCTTTATCGCTTTCACGGATATCAAGCTCTTCGTCAATTTCATGCGCTTCTTTTAGGTCGGTATCAGCGTCATTGTCAAAGCCACGGCCTTGTGAAGCGGCAATTTCATGTTCACGCATTTTACCAATGTCTAAACCAAACCAAGCAACCGCAAACACCATTAACAAGGCGAAAATCGCGTAGAAGTTCATCGGTACTAAACGTAGATATGCGCCCAATGCGGAATATTCAGTGATGCCATGTGACACCAGAATACCGCCGATAATGGTCATGATGTACGCCCCCCAACTCGAGGCAGGCATCACCACACACATTGGAGCGGCTGTTGAGTCTAGAATATAAGCCAGTTTGGCGCGTGAAACATAAAAGCGGTCTGTTACTGGGCGAGAAATCGCACCCACAGCTAGGCTATTGAAATAGTCGTCTACAAAAATGAATACGCCTAAAAACGCTGCGAGTAATTTCGAGCCTCGCTTACTTTTCACTCGAGTCTGTGCCCATTCAGCAAAAGCTCGAGTGCCTCCAGAAAGAGTCAGTAGCGCAGTGGTCATACCCAATAACAACAAGAAACCAACAATACTCATATTCCAAGTATTGATGCCACCATCTTCAATAAAAACAGCTGACACTTTATCTGTAATATAAGCTGCCGCAGAGCCTACCGAATAATCATTCAGTAACACTGCACCTAGAAGAATACCGACACCAAGCGATACAAGCACTTTACGCGTTAAAATGGCGAGCGTCAGTGCCACTATCGGCGGTAAAAGTGAGATGGGAGATGTAGCAAAATCTATTAAATTCATGATCTTCAAAAACCAAAGTTTGGCTAGAGATCTACTGCAGACAAAGTAAACAGGATGTCCGTTACTTATGTTGAACTAAGCGACAGGGAAGTGAGCACTTCACCCAACCTACAGTAGCGCTCCATAGTTATAAGTTAAATACTATGGCAGTGTTGTTCCTTTCGGATGCAACCCCAGCAAACTGCTTTGATATGCAATTCACTTCGGCAATGGATACCTTTCACTATTATTCATTGGCATCACCCCAATAATAGTTACTCTTTACCATTGCGCCTCTACGTCGATAACAAATTCTTAACTATCTGCCGATTAAAAAACAACAAATAATCTAATTTATCGCATCAGGTAGCGGCTATTGTACTCATGATGCTCCTCATTGCAACAGATCTGTCTTAAGTTGATTAAATTTGAAAAATCAATATGAGACAGGTTTTCTATTACCATTTCATTAATCCATACTCTTTACGTCATGATACTAATAATAGAAAAAATGAGATCACAAACCACTTTTCATTGAACCATTTTGTTATAAAGCCATCTAACCATTCGTCAAATATTTTTGAGACAGTTTTTTGTTCATTGAAGGAATTGCTTCTACAACTTTCGTCTGTCTTAGAAATTTTATAATCATTCTTTTTTAATTTTTTTACTTTTAATATTGCTTATATTGTATTGCACGTTAATATTAGCATCGTAAGAATTAATCTAGTTTGTTTAATTTAATTCTCGGTATTATTAGACAATCGACTTAGCGAATATATAGGAAAGGTTATGTCTGAACTAACAAAAACTCTGTTGAACATTCGCAGCCTACGTGCGTTTTCTCGTGAACTTACTCTTGAGCAATTAGAAGAAGCTCTAGATAAATTGACAACTGTTGTTGCAGAGCGTCAAGAAGCGGAAGCAGAAGAACGTGCAGCGAAAGCTGAACAAGAAGCGAAACTAGCGGCTATCGCAGAACAAATTGCTAAAGATGGTATCGATGTCGAAGCACTAATCAGCGCACTTGCTGGCGAAACTAAAGTGAAGAGCAAAGGTAAACGTGCTCCTCGCCCAGCAAAATACAAGTACGTTGACACCAATGGTGAAGAGAAAACTTGGACTGGTCAAGGCCGTACACCTTCTGCAATCCAAGCTCAATTAGATGCGGGTAAATCTCTAGAAGATTTCGAAATCTAATACATTTTAGATATCAGTAAAAAGGCTCCTTTCGGAGCCTCAGACTGCTGACAAAGGTCTAGCTTTCGAGCTAGACCTTTGATCTAATAGGGGTATCGAAATATGGACACTCCGATATGCTTCAAGAACCCACCCCGCAACAATACGAACTGGAAATGGTGACGATGGAACAGTTAGTTCCTAAAGACCATTTAGTGCGCAAAATCGATAATGCTATCGACTTTGAATTCATTCATGATGAAGTTGCTCATCTTTATTGTAAAGATAATGGGCGTCCACCAGTTGACCCTATTCGTCTCTTCAAAATCATCTTGCTTGGTTATATCTTTGGTATAAAAAGTGAGCGTCAGCTCGTTAAAGAAATTGAAGTGAATGTCGCTTACCGTTGGTTCTTACGGATGTCATTAACAGAGAAAGTCATCCACGCTTCTACTCTAAGCCAAAACCGCATTCGTCGCTTTAATGGCACGGATGTATTCGAACGTATTTTATCAATATCGTAGAGCAAGCCATGACGAAAGGCTTGGTCGCGGGTCAAGAGCTCTTTACGGACAGTACTCATCTCAAAGCGACGCCAACA
>NZ_NPKW01000339.1:0-1638 GCF_002265885.1 Vibrio sp. 03_296 | reverse complement strand
AAGTGGTAGAGCTAGGTAATGCGTCGGCGGCGGAAATGGTCCGTATGTTGATGCGCTAAACCGCACTACTGATGACGAAAAACACCCCAGAATTTTTACAGCCCAAATTGGTGGCTGATGAGCGCACCAATTCGATTTTGATTTCGGGTGACCCTAAAGTTCGTGATCGCTTGAAGCGTTTGATTCGCCAACTCGATGTGGAAATGGCGAGCAAGGACGACAACCACGTGTTGTTTACCTCAAATACGCCAAAGCGGAAGATTTGGTTGATGTGCTTAAAGGGGTCTCTGATAACCTGCAAGCAGAGAAAAACTCTGGTCAAAAGGGCGCGTCTTCACAGCGCAACGATGTAGYGATCGCCGCTCACCAAGGCACCAACTCGCTGGTCACTGACCGCGCCACCCGATATTATGTTGGCGTTGCAAGATGTGATTACTCAGTTAGATATTCGCCGCGCACAAGTACTGATTGAAGCATTGATTGTCGAATGGCAGAGGGCGATGGTGTGAACTTGGGTGTGCAATGGGGTAACTTGGAAACGGGTGCTGTCATCCAATATAGCAATACCGGTACGCCAATTGGCAAAGTGATGGTTGGCCTGGAAGAGGCAAAAGAATAAACAAGTAACAGACAGTCGTGGAATAGTGATACTGGCAAGTATGAACCATATTCACGTACAGAAGCTGGAGACTATTCCACCCTTGCTGCAGCACTCGCTGGTGTAAACGGTGCGRCAATGAGCCTTGTTATGGGGGACTGGACAGCCCTGATCAGCGCAGTTTCGAGTGATTCCAACTCCAATATCCTGTCTTCACCAAGTATTACCGTGATGGACAAGTAGGTGAGCGTCTTTCATTGTTGGCGAAGAAGTTCCTGTCATTACCGGTTCAACCGCGGGCTCGAACGAACGATAACCCGTTCCAAACCGTCGATCGTAAAGAAAGTGGGCATCAAGACTTAAAGTGGTACCACAAATTAACGAAGGCGACTCGGTTCAGCTTAATATCGAACAAGAAGTATCTAACGTTTTGGGTGCCAATGGGCGGTGGACGTTCGTTTGCTTAACGTACAGCTCAATACCTCAGTGATTGTGCAAGATGGCCAAATGTTGGTGCTTGGTGGTTTGATCGATGAGCGTGCGTTAGAGAGTGAATCAGAAAAGTAACCGCTACTGGGCGATATTCCAATTTTGGGGCATTTGTTTAAATCCACCAATACTCAAGTAGAAAAGAAAAATCTAATGGTGTTCATCAAGCCGACCATCATTCGTTGATGGTATGACGGCGGATGGTATTACCCAGCGTAAGTACAACTACATTCGCGCCGAGCAGCTCTACAAAGCAGATCAAGGGCTAAAACTAGATGGATGATGGCCACATTCCTGTGTTACCGAAATTTGGTGAAGACCAAACGCCATCCGGCTGAAATTCAAGCCTTTACGATMAATGGAACAGCAGTAATGGTAGATATACTGGATACGGCGCCATCGTATCGCCGTTTACCGTTTAGTTTTGCTAACCGCTTTAAAATGGTGCTGGAAATCGAGCACCCAGAAAGGCCGCCGGTACTTTACTACGTTGAGCCTCTCAATGCGCAGGCGTTAGTTGAAGTGCGTCGTGTGCTCAAACAGACGYTTGT
>NZ_NPKW01000338.1:0-728 GCF_002265885.1 Vibrio sp. 03_296 | reverse complement strand
GCGGCAGCGATTTGAATCTGCGTGGGAAAGGTTTGGTCGGCTATGGTCTTGGCAGGGCGTATGTGGAAAATCTTGTACGCTTCGTTACCCGCGGAAAAAGTGGCCTCACGTTTGCCCATGCCTTTGCCTCTGCAGGTGGAAGGACAAGTGGAAGTGAACGTGCGTCACGCGGTTTACCAAGCGCCTTGGTGCGCCAGCGGCACGGGCACGTTAGTGTGGAGTGCCAGTAAAGTCGGCMMCCCGATCGGCGCATTGGATTTGGGGCCGGTGATTTCCGATTTCACGTGTGAAAACAGCCAATTGTCGGTGAAGGGCGAGCAGCAAAGCGCCCAAGTCAGCGCGCAATTCAGTGCTCAAGTGACGCCAAATCGTCAATACACGACCTCAGCTTGGTTTAAACCAGGTGCAGAATTCCCAGCGGCGATGAAATCACAGCTGAGCTGGCTAGGGAACCCGAATGGTCAGGGGCAATATGAGTTTGACTACCAAGGGCGTTTTTAGCAAGATTGCCTTTGCGTTGAACGTAAAGAAAGATTCATGACACAAAAAAAGCGAGCAGAGCTCGCTTCAGATTGATGACGAACCCCGCTTTTTAAGTGGGGTTTCTTTTTGGAAGCGACCGTAGGTCGCGATCGTGATTTTTTTTGTTATATCGTGCGCAGAAGTTTCCATTCATTACACGGGTATACAGAAGCAAGTATCTGCCTTATTTCTGCCATATTTAAGCC
>NZ_NPKW01000337.1:0-523 GCF_002265885.1 Vibrio sp. 03_296 | reverse complement strand
CGATTAGACCATAGGAAGCACTACAAGTGCAAAAAAGAGGCACGATTCCGTTAGTGGCGGTTGAAGTTGATGATGCTCTCGACAAAGAGTTTAAGCCTGGTTTAGTTTAAGCAGGTGGAAGCTTTCTTGGGCGATGATGCGCGTTTACTGTGTCGTTTAGAAGAGCAGTGCTCACTGTTCCCTATTTATGAAAAAATGGCGGGTTATCAATATTGATAAACTCGCGTTGATAGAGAAAAGGCCTTTCGAATGAAAGGCCTTTTTTATTAAATTTGTACGTTTGGGATGGCAATTTTTTCAAACAATCGATGGATAACGGTATAGCTATCTTTTCTCGTTTGGTTAATGCCTTCGCCACTTGGGAGCAGGTTGTAAACCGGTAAATCGGGATACAGAACAGAGAGGCTGTACTGAGCGTTWGGAGTAGGTGCCATATAACGCAGAGAGACAAATGCCTTTATCCAGAAGTTCGATCTCTAGTGGTAGAGAGGAGTGGTGGTAAATGACATTGGCCATGTTCTTG
>NZ_NPKW01000336.1:0-398 GCF_002265885.1 Vibrio sp. 03_296 | reverse complement strand
TCACAAGTCACGGTCAGGTGGCTACATCATGCCAGGTTGCAAGTGAAGTAGTGGGGTGGGTATTTCAAACCGCTTGGTGAGTTCACCGTGCGCTATCGCCTGATGAAAGATCTTTAGTCTAGAAGGGTTTCTGGGGTTGAAAGTGCCGTTGATCTGCTTTATCAGTTTGAGTTTGATTAAAATCTCGCCACGTGCTATCAAACCTTAACTTGGTCAAACATCGCACATCATGCAGATAACACGGAGGCGTTATGCAGCATTTGGTTTTTGTCTATGGCACCTTGCGCAAAGGGGAATCTAACCATCACTATCTCGAGAAAAGCGAGTTTTTAGGTGGTTGTCAAAGTGCTCAAGATTATCGCCTTTATGATCTCGGAGATTATCCTGCGCTGGGTGAA
>NZ_NPKW01000335.1:0-823 GCF_002265885.1 Vibrio sp. 03_296 | reverse complement strand
TGTGCGCGAATAGAGCCCATCCAATCCAGATTTTTCCAGCAGTTTATCCACTAAACCGAGGCGATATGCCCCAACCAGGTGCTGGTTTCATCATCCCAGACAAACAGATGATGGATAATGGATGATCAAAACGATCGATGTCGATCGCATAACCCGTCCCTTCCCCAACGGCGCGAAAGTTGATCTCTCGTTGCCTGMCGATCTCATGCAGAATCGAAGGAATGTATTTGGCAGTGGTGCAATAGACACTAAAATTACCTTGGCGAAGCAATAAAGCATCTTCTGGGAGCATCGCCAGTATCCAATAACCACTTTTGCTTTTCTAATGGCTCTGCGAATCGCGGCGAGAGGGGGATTGGTGTCGTGATCCATTTGGTGGTGAAGCGGTGGTTCAGCGCTGAGTAAATACGTGTTTAAACGCAAATAGCTGACCAGCTGTTCATCCGTCAAATGTTGTACTTCTTTGAATGTGATTGGCTGACCAATGGCAATCGGAATCGCTTGCTGCTTCTTATTGAGCAATTCACGCCCTAACATCAGCGTGCGCAAGAGAGGGTGAATCTTGCCGGCAAGATAAAAGCGTTGTGAGTTCTTCCCGTCGATAAACACAGGAAGTGCATGCGCTTTATGTCTTCGGATCAGAGCGCTGACAGAACGGCTCCACTCTTTATCTTCTAAGCGTTTTTGCTTTCTATCAACAAGTTGCGATACCTCACCAGCAGGAAAAACTAAGAGTAACCCTCCTTGAGCGAGATGCTTGTTTGCATCACGTAGCGACCTTCATGTTGGACTTTGCTGCCTGCTGGGAATCAAACACATCCAC
>NZ_NPKW01000334.1:0-775 GCF_002265885.1 Vibrio sp. 03_296 | reverse complement strand
TTTGCCGACAATGCCACTTTATCAAATGGATTGTCTTGCGCTGGCAGATTCGGTAGAAGCTCCGCAGAAGTTTCGCCATATGCTGATATAGCTTGCTGTAATCTTTACCGAGTGTTTCGAGTAGCTCAGCGGTTTGGGAGAAGTGATCAATCAGCTCTTGGCGTTGTTGCTCTATGTTCATATTTGCTACATCGAGTCTCTTTTTGATGTTCTTCTGTTTTTATATTCTGGCGTGGTAAGTCGTGATACGACAACACCAACAATTGCTCCGACAAGCAAGCCTACAATGGCATACATCCAAGGCATAACAGCTCCTTATAATGGTTTTAACATGTTATTTACTGCTTAGTTACACGTATTGCGCCACCATGTTACTATGGGAGCAGTAGTCAATAAAGCAAAATAGCAACGACACAATCTCAAGTTTGATAACGGGATTTTATGCCCTGTTTGGTATGAGAACAATGAGCCATAGAAAATACGAACACGACCTCGCGCATAACGGATTCCAGAAAGACGCTGCTCAGTACAATGCAGTGCGAGCACTAGATAGGCTTTTTCATCAATATCTCGATTATTGCGCCCAGCCYCAACCGCAACAAACGCGTTGGCAAAAATTATTAGGCAAACAGCCGCCAGCCAAATTGCCCCCACAAGGACTCTATTTTGGGGTGGTGTTGGGCGTGGAAAACGTATCTCATGGATACTTTTTTGAGGCTTTGCCTTACTCAACGCAAAATGCGCGTTCATTTTCATCGCTTTATGTATCGAGTTC
>NZ_NPKW01000333.1:0-670 GCF_002265885.1 Vibrio sp. 03_296 | reverse complement strand
TTTCTGGTTTACGAACAATCAGCTTGTCAAAAGTGATTGACTTAATACCACCAGGGAATTCAGTGTGACGGTAGTAAGTTTTTGCTGCAGCTTTGTTACCAGTTACAGTAACTTTCTCCGCGTTGATAACGATGATGTAATCACCAGTGTCAAACGTGTGGAGTGTACTCAGCTTGTTGTTGTCCACGTAGGCGAGATGCAATTTCACTTGCTAGACGGCCAAGAGTTTTACCTTCAGCGTCTACAACGTACCAGTCGCGTTTTACAGTTTCTGGTTTAGCAACGAAAGTTTTCATGCTAATAATAACCCGTTAATTCAAATTTAAACTTTAAAGGAACACACCGCTGTGCTCCCACACTGTCTAAGAGCCCAGTCATCACCCCTTCGAGCGGTTGGCACTCTCGACCTTATATTTCGAATAACTTCGATAAATTAGGTCTGCAGTAACGGTGGGTCGCAGGATTATAGATGAAGAGCGAAGAAAAATCACCTTTTTTGCACTCAATCACTAATTTTTTCGTCACGTCTTTCTCCCAAGAAACAATCTAAGCCAGATGTTCTCTCGCTAAGTACTCATGACTTTGCATTTCCACTAAACGAGATTGACAGCGCTTAAACTCAAACTCCAATTGCCCTTGCAGATAGAGTTGTTCTAGTGCCACTTCCGCG
>NZ_NPKW01000332.1:0-639 GCF_002265885.1 Vibrio sp. 03_296 | reverse complement strand
ATTGAAGCGCGCGATTTACCTCTTGAGCTAGCACTTTTACCTGTCGTTGAAAGCTCATTTCGACCCATTTGCCTACTCTCATGGCAGTGCCGCTGGCTTATGGCAGTTTGTTCCGGGCACAGGGAAAATGTATGGTCTAGAGCAAAATTTTTGGTATGACGGTCGTCGAGACGTGGCCGCAGCAACCGATGCTGCGCTCGATTATCTCACCTACCTAAATAAGCGTTTTGACGGGAACTGGAATCATGCGATTGCCGCTTACAACAGTGGTGGGGGCCGTGTATCAAGTGCAATCCGATAAAATAATAAACTCGGAGAGCCGACTGATTTCTTTTCACTTGATTTACCAAAAGAAACCAGTGGCTATGTACCAAAACTGCTCGCACTGGCGGATATTATTGCCAATCAAGAAAAGTACGGTATCGATATTCCGGCCATTCCTAACCAGCCAGTTTCTTACCTTAGCTAGAGACCCTAAAGAGCATGGCTTGATTTGGCTATCGCTGCACAATATGCAGGATTACCAGTGAAAGAGCTGCAAAGCTACAACCCGGCACTACAATCAGTGGTCAACTGCGCCAGAAGGTCCATTCCAGTTGCATGATTCCTGTCGATAAAGCAGAGGAGTTCCTTGCTAAG
>NZ_NPKW01000331.1:0-720 GCF_002265885.1 Vibrio sp. 03_296 | reverse complement strand
TATTACGTGACAAGCCTGAACCGTCGGCGAGTTGAGCGCGAGAAAGATCGATTCCTGCTTTGGAATAAAGGATCTGTTTCACCGCTTCAGTGCCATTGGCAAAGCTACCGGGTTGCAAGTAAAAAGCGAGCCCCCAAATCGCTTTAGTCAGGTTGTCGGCAATAAGATTATCAGAGTCCTTTAGCATGGTGTCTAATAACTCTGGCAAGGTCGCTGAAGAGTGGCTGGCAATGACATTGGCTTTATTTGGCATGACGCCAATTTTAATTTCTCCACCAAGTTCGATTTTGAGCTGTCTCAACAAGGTATATAAGTCGCTGTATATTGGGTTGAGTCTTGAATTGCGAACTTAAGGGGCAACGGCTTGTCTCTCTCAACCAGACAGCCTTGTAGTTGATATTGGTTGTTATCCCCCGTCAAACAGCTCTAAGTCGCAATGATTACTCTGCTGGATTGCTTTAGAGACGGTTTTCGCATTGGTTGTGACGTGAATCGGGTACTGCTCTGGCACGTAAACCGAGTWWTGCCATCGGCCAATGTGTAAATAGAGGCTTGAGCGCAGTTCTCATCTAATGTAATGGCACTTGAAGGGGCACTGTAGCAAACACCCAAAATATCCCAAGGCCAACCCACCGCGCGCTCATAGCCTGTAAACACCGAGTTGTCGAGCCAAAGGTCTCCACGAATGTTCGCGCCATTTTGCTGCTTGTAGGCTTCTAA
>NZ_NPKW01000330.1:0-857 GCF_002265885.1 Vibrio sp. 03_296 | reverse complement strand
GCCAAGCGCCGCCTTCATTCAATTTATTACCGATTACTACCCTGATAAAGAAGAGAGTGGCAATGTTGCGCCTATCACACGCTTTGAGCGTGAGTTTATCGAGATTTAGTTGAGTTTACACAAGTAAACACAACTAACGAAAACAGCACAAGTTGCCATTTAAGCTAAACCCCAGCCATACTTGTTGAATATTTGGCTGGGGAATATCATCATGAAACATCACCCAATAAAAGACAGAGAAGCTTTTCGCCGTAAAGGTTACAACTGACATTGGCTGGACGTGTGTCATTCTAGGCACGATTGGCATCACAGTGCCACTGTTACCTACTGTGCCCTTTATACTATTGGCACTTTACTGTTTCGGGAAATCCTCCCCTGTTTTTCAACAGTGGCTACTCAACCATCCTAAGCTTGGCCCTTTAGCACAGCGCCTTAACAAGAAACAAGGTTTAACRGAGGCGAAGAAAATTCACTCTTTGCTGTTGATTTGGGTATCTATGCTCAGCGTATTATTTTTTGTGGCTTACGGTACACATTGGCAGTACGCTATTTTGTCGCTTCTCCTCTTTGAAACTTGGTTCATCTTACGTTTCAAAACCTATCAACAAGTAGAAAAAAAGCGCCTTTAAGAAGGCGCTTTTCAATAGCAGTGAGATGCCCTAGAGGCGTCATCTTACGCAATAGTATTGACTAAACTTCACGTTTACCAATTGGAACACATACGTACCAACGTCTGGTTCTGCCTTTGGCATCTTCTACTTTTTCACCATCCATCTTAGCCGCGCCTTGTTTAACCATACGCATCGCTTCCGATGTTGATGAACATAGCTCTGCTTCTTTTAGCAAGTTCGCCATTG
>NZ_NPKW01000033.1:0-32455 GCF_002265885.1 Vibrio sp. 03_296 | reverse complement strand
GGCTACTTTACCGCTCCAGTGGCAGAGTCACTTGAACGTCGAGGTATTCTTGGCGTGTTCGGTTATCGACGTCCATCGAGAACGAAAAATGCGTTCAAAAAGAAACACTTTACTTACGACGCGCAAAGAGACAGCTACCAATGTCCGAATGGTCAGGCGTTGCTTTATAAAACCACATCTCGCGATGCCTACCGAGAATACCACTCAGACCCGAAAGAGTGTGCGTTCTGTCCAATGAGGGATGACTGCACTCAAAGCAAAAACATGAAGAAAGTGATTACTCGGCATATCTATAGCGATGCCGTAGAGAGAGCAAATCAAATGCGGCTCTCTTCCTATGGCAAGAAGACTTATCGACGTCGAAGTGAAACAGTAGAACGGAGCTTTGCAGACGCCAAGCAACATCATGGTCATCGTTATGCTCGCTTCCGAGGTCTAGCCAATGTGCAAATGCAATGTTGGTTGGCAGCGGCAGCCCAAAACATCAAGAAGATWGCGTTGGTGGTGAACTATCTACGAAAAATGGGCTTAAATATGGCAGAAATAAGGCAGATACTTGCTTCTGTATACCCATGTAATGAATGGAAACTTCTGCGCACGATATAACAAAAAATATCACGATCGCGACCTACGGTCGCTTCCAAAAAAGAACCCCACTTAAAAAGCGGGGTTCGTCATCAATCTGAGGCCAGCTAAGCTGGCCTTTACCTTTAATTACAATCATTTACCGTAATAGTAGGTTGAGCATTACTTGGTGATGTATTCAGTGCGTACGTCACTGAACATTTGTTAGCAGTCGCGCCCGTCACACCACTTTTGAAGCTGTATGAAATTGAAGTTGTTCCTGTTGAAGCAACTACAGCCCAATCAGTTGAAAGGCCAGATACCGCGTTGCCGATACCATCGGTTGATGCTTCTGGATAGCCCCACGTTAGTTTCACTGTATCGCTACCAACAGACACTGCCTGACCAGTTGCATCGCCTTCTTTACCATCGATAGCAGCACGACCGTAAACAATACCTGCCGACCCTTCCATCGCGCCTTTAAGACCTTGAAGCGACGCTGCTCGCGCATCATCCTGCAGATTTAGAAAACGCGGAGCCGCAGTTACTGCCAAAATACCTAGAATTACAATCACCACAACTAACTCAATCAGGGTGAAACCGCCTTGTCTTTTCATAGTGTTCTCTCTCTATGTTTAAATCGTGCAGGGTTACTGCAAAGTTACGGTCACACGACCATTTTTCGCTTCATATTCAAACTGATGCTTAGTGTTGCCGTCAAGTTGAATATAAGTACATTTAGCATTTGCTGAGTCAGCCGATGCGGAATATTTGAAGCCGTTATCACTTGTGGTGCCTGAGCCTTCAATACCAACCTTTGGTGGGTTTTGCAGAAGGTTCTCCATTAAGTCTACACACATTTGGCCAGTTAGCGCTGCTGGATAGCTCGCAAAGTTGCCCGCTAAGCCCCAAGGATAACCATCTCGGAAGCCCGTATCGGCATTCGAAGCGTCTTTAGAACGCGTTAACCAAAAATCGACACCATCGTAGTTGACGGTATTTTGCTCTTGGCTATTGATGTTTCTTGACGGACGAGCTTCGGCTTCCCACTGCGCGCGCGCAGATAAAACCCCCGTCGCAAATCCACCTGCCACACCTTCAATACTGGCTTTCTTCGCAGCGTCAGTGACATCCAAGAATCGTGGTAGCGCTGCAACTGCCAATAAACCGACAACCACAATCACCACAACCAATTCAACCAAAGAAAAACCGTTTTGATTTTGTTTCATACTCAACCTTTCACTTATAGGTTTTCGGCTATTATACCTATCTTTGAATATCAAAATAGACCAATGCGTCAAAAAATATCATTCTGCCATATTTTCGACACTAATTTTCAATATCTTATGTTGCTGACTTACCACAATTAATAAGCCATTCTGGTAGTTAAATTGACATTGATAGGTTTCATTTATCTTACTTTCGCTTACATTGGTTAAATGAGATTCCAAAATACGACGTTCTGGAGAGTGAAAGTCTAACCATCTCTGACAATCTGGCTGCCCATTTTCACCAATTAAGGGCACCCACCCATAAGTAGAAAGAGGAATGGCTTGTCCATCCATCTCTATCTGCTTAGGTTTTCCCTGCAAGAGCCATTCCTGCTTATACAGGTTTGCTCGCTCTAACATTCTCTTGACTGAGACTTGGGCTGCCGTTTTAGATGCCTCCGATTCAACCGGTCGCCACCACTGCACAAATACCGCCATCATCACCAATACTAATGCCAACCAAAGCACTAGGCTGGCACGATGACTATCCCGAATCACACGCTAACCTTTGATAACATCGAGCATCCCCCACATTGGTAGGAATATACCCAGCGCCAACACCAATACCATGCCCGCCACGATCACCAATAGAATCGGTTCAATGCGAGCCGTAAGGGTTTTCAGATCATAATCCACTTCTCGATCGTAGAAATCCGCTACTTCCATCAAGAGCTCGTCAATACGACCCGTCTCTTCCCCAACGGAAATCATCTGAATCACCAAAGGGGTAAAAATACCGCTGTTTATCGCCGTAACAGAGACTTGGCTACCCGCTTCAATGTCGGCTTTCATTTTAAGGATCTTCAGCTCTAAGTAACGGTTGCCCATCGCTTCTGCCGACAATGCCAGTGACTGATTCAGTGGCACGCCCGCTTTGAGCATCAGCGCAAACGTGCGTGAAAAACGCGACAACTGAGCACGGTTGACCACCCCGCCAACCACGGGGAACTTTAATCGCCATTTATCCCAACGCTCTCGGCCATCCGCCGTCGCGACCCAGGCTTTGAAGCCAAAGATAAGCCCTACGATGAATCCCGCCAACAGCATCCAGTAGTTAACAAAAAATTCTGACATGCCAATCAGAATTCTCGTTGGCAATGGCAAATCCACCCCAAATCGACTGAACATCGACGCAAACTGTGGGATCACTTTGACGTTGAGGATAAACATCGCCACCACAATAAAGCTGATCACAAAAGTTGGGTAACGCATGGCGGTTTTAATTCGCTTACGCGTTTCCAGCTCTTGCTCGTAATAATTGGCTAGTTGCAATAAAGCCTGATCCAGTCGACCCGTATTTTCCCCAACATGAATCATTGAGACGAATAAAGGGCTAAACACTTTTGAGTGTAACTGCATGGACGCCGATAAACTGCGACCATTGGTCAATTCCGCCACGACCTCTTCAAGGGCAGCCTTAAGTTGCTTATTCTCACAATTTTGCACCAAACCACGCATCGAACGCAGTAATGGCACCCCTGCTTTGGTCAAGCTGTACAACTGGCGACAAAAGAGCACCAAGATCTCCAATGGCACCGCTGGAGCGAATAACGCATTGAGATCAAAATCGAGCCCAGACCCCGTTTTACCTTGGGTTATCGATATTGGGATGATCCCCCGGTTCATCAATTGCTCAGCAGCCGCTTCTGAGGTCACCGCATCGATTTGTCCATTGGCTTTGTTGCCATCAAGCGTTCTGCCTTGGTAATGAAAGGTTGCCATGGTTTAACCTTACATAATGATCGCTTCAGCAACCCCAGAGGAGTCACCTTCGCCTAAATTCATCACTTCGTCTAAGCTCACTACGCCTTGTAGCGCCAGCTCCATTGCCGACGCTAACAGAGGTTTATAGCCAGGCGAACGACGCGCAGCATGCGCAAACTCGACGGCATCATTGGCGCGCAATGCGTCCATCATTCCATGTTCAAGTTCCAGCATTTCAAACACACCAATACGGCCGCGATAACCTGTTAAGTTACAGTTTTGACAACCGCGCCCTTTCACAAAGCCAGCTTCCACTTGATTCGGGAATCGCTGTGCCAACCACGCTTTACGTGACTCGCCAACGTGATCTTCTGTTTTGCAATCCGGACAGACACGACGCACCAATCGCTGCGCGACCACAGCACGTACAGCACTCGCGACCAGATAGCCCGGAGCACCCATATCAATCATACGAAGCGCACTGTCTACGGCGTCATTGGTGTGTAAGGTACTCAATACTAAGTGACCGGTCAGCGCCGCTCGCAGGCCAATTTCAACCGTTTCATGGTCACGCATCTCACCAATCAAAATGATATCGGGATCCTGACGGAGGAACGTTCTTAACACGGTGGAAAAATCAAGGTTGATCTTCGGATTGATCTGCACTTGGTTGACACGCGACAGTCGGTATTCAACCGGATCTTCCGCTGTGATGATCTTTTTCCCCGGTTGGTTTAACTCTGTTAGAGCACCATACAGCGTGGTGGTTTTACCGGAGCCTGTAGGGCCAGTTACAAGGATCATGCCGTGCGGACGTTTCAACTGTCGGCGTAGGCGCACTAAAAGATCGTCCGGCAAACCTGAGTCTTCTAATTTTCTGACTCCGGAAGATTGATTGAGCAAACGCATCACCACCGATTCACCATACTGAACTGGCATGGTCGACATACGGATATCCACCGACTGACCTTTGGAGCGGATGTTAAAACGGCCATCTTGCGGCAGACGTTTTTCTGAAATATCCAAGTTGGCCATGAGTTTTAATCTCAGTACCAATGCTGGCGCGATGTTGACTTCATTCAGCAAGGTTTCGTGCAGCACGCCATCAATACGTTGGCGCAAACGCAACACATTGGCATCCGGTTCGATATGGATATCCGATGCCCCCACCTGGATGGCGTCTTCAAACATCGAGTTGATGAGCTTAACGACGGTCACCTCATCACTGTCGTCATCTTCAATATTGAAATCAAATGCGTCGTTGACTTGGTGTTCCGCTTGCAACTGCTCCGCAAAGTTGGCGATCTCTTTGGTACGGCGATAATAGCGATCAAAGCCTTCCACCAGTTGCCTTTCTGGCGCGATAACAAACTCAATGCCATATTGTCCTAGCTGACCGATCAACGCTTCTTGTGCAAACAGGTCGGCAGGATCACTCATCGCAATGCGCAGCGTGTCGCCGTTACGGCCTATCACCAATGCACGTAAACGACGAGCATGCACTTCTGGTAGCAACTGCACTGCATCGATATCGACCGTAGCTCGATTTAAGTCAATTAAAGGCAGATCAAGTTGCTGAGACAAAAACGCCAGCATCTGTTGCTCAGACAAAAAACCTAAATCAATCAGCGTATCGCCAAGCTTACGCCCACCACTTCTTTGTGCGCCGAGTGCTTGATCAAGTTGCGCTTCATTGATAATGCCTTCCTCAACAAGAAGATCACCAAGTCGCTTTCTTAATCTTACTTTCATTGTGCACTCTCCAAATTTTGTAACAGCGCGAGTCTATCTTTGATAAAACGTTGTGATTGATTGGATATTCCAACTTTACTCAATGCGGCTTGATAAGACACTTGCGCCGATTTGAAATCCAATGCCCGCTCTTGTTGAATCGCCAATCCCAGCCACCAGCGTGCATTTTCGCTGTCCATTTGGCTTAGGCGCTGATAGCTCTCTAATGCAATGTCATCTTTCTTAATTTTTTGTGCTAACGCGGCGCGCATCGCGAGATATTCTTTCCCAGAATCATCGTAAAGTGCCACCAATGGGGTTAGTGCAGCTTCGTTTTGATTGGCTTTGATCAGCATTTTGCTTAATGCAATGCGTAAGGTTTCCCCTTCTGGATTGAGAGCAATCCCAGCCTGAAGCAATTCATACGCTTTGCGGCTGTCTCCTTTACCAAAATAGAGTGCCGCTAATTTCTGTCTCACCACTTCGTTGTTGGGTGTATGGCGCAGAGCGTCGCTGTAGGCAGACAAAGCATTTTGCAAGTTATTGGCATCCAGCGCTTTTTCCGCTCGACCAATGGCTTTTTCGGCTAGCTGTTCTTGGGTTAACTCAACTTGTTCAACCAACATGCTGTTTTCCACAGCAGGCGCATTCTGCACCGCGGGGGCTTGAGCCTTCTCTTGGCTTTGCGCTGCGTGAGAAACCGACTGATTTTCCGTAGCCGATGGTTTCGTAACGGCTTTTGCTACCAGCGTTGTTTCCGACTTGCTTGGCGCTGTTGCAGGTTTTACTGAAGAGGGAGCGACTGATGTTGTCTTCTCTACTCGCGCAGTCGTAACAATGTTCGGCTGAGAAACAGTGACACTTTGCGCGCCCTCGGATGGTGTTTTTTGTGTCGGAGAGCGTAAGGTTTCTTCGGCAACCGTGACAACCGTCGTAGTCACAGGCTCAGAGTAATTTTGGCTAACAGGCGCGGATTGTGTGATTGCCCAACCTCCAACGGCTAAGCTCAAACCGAATCCAGTGGCAATCCATACAATCGGTTTCACCGAGGTCACTTTTGGCAGCTCCGCTCTTTGCAATTGAGCAGGTTGCGACTTTTGACTTGCCAATTCAGCAAGCGCTTTGTTTATCTCGCTCAAGATGCTCTCCATCCCCACAATACCGGGGTTTTAAACAAAGGTTTACACGCATCATAAGTGTCATGAATCGCGGTAAATAAATGTTGATTAGTGACATTTTTCTGTTGTTGCATATAGGCCAACAAAAACGCCTTATGGCACAACTGGTTGATTAAACGAGGAATGCCACCGGCCCCGCGCCAAAGTGCTTTTTTTTGCTCTGTGGTGAGGTATTGCAGCTCACCATCTCCCGCCTTCGCTAGGCGACTATCGATAAAGGCAACGCCTTCTTCAATCGTCAGTGGCCGTAGTTGGCAGCTAAACGTTATACGCTGACGAAATTGCCTTAACTCATGCTGGGCGATACGTTCATCGAGCTCAGGCTGACCAAACAGCACTATCTGTAACAATTTCTCTTGCTCGGTTTCTAAATTACCAAACAGACGCAATGCTTCCATCGCTTCGAGCGGTAATGCTTGAGCTTCATCCACTAACAACACAGTACGCATACCACGTTGGCGCATGCCTATCAAACGGTCTTGGATCTGTGGTACCAAACTCACACTGTCATAGGTTTTTAGCCCCATTTCGCGCGCAATAGCCATTTGCAACTCATGGCCACTCAACACGGGATTCGGCAGATAAACCAAGTTCACCTTATCACTCAGTTGATCAATCAACATGCGGCATACCATGGTTTTACCTGTGCCCACTTCCCCAGTCACTTTGACGATCCCCTCTCCCATGTCCAGCGCCGCCATGACGGTTTGAATCGCTTCAAAGTGCGGTGCTAACCCCAAAAACAACTCGGTGTTTGGGGTTTGCGAAAAAGGCTGAGTGTGAAAACCAAAGTGCTGCAAATACATGGTTAAACTACTGCTGATCAGGGAACCATTCTTGAAGCAGATCCCTTGAACGCTCTAACTCTTTCTGCCAAGTGTTCACACCCACTACCGTTGGCTTAAGCAAAATAACCAGTTCCGTTTTTTGCGTTAAGTTCGATGTATTGCGGAACAGGTGGCCCAAGGCTGGAATATCACCTAAAAATGGTACTTTAGACACACGTTCAATCGTGTTCGATTTCATCAAACCACCAATAACCACCACGTCACCATCACGAGCACGAATCACCGAATCAGATTCACGAATTGAGCTTTTGGCTAAGGGAAGAGTGACGTTTTGGAAGTCGCCCCCCAGATTCAATTGTTTGGTTTCTTCTTCCACTTCAATCACCGCAGGGTGTACATGCAAGAACACATTACCCTTATCGTCAATTTGTGGAGTCACATCGAGAGAAATACCCGAGAAAAATGGCGTGAGCGTCACTTCAGGGACGGCATTGGAGTTTTCACCATTGCCTGCATTGCTCGAAAGTGCAGTGACGTAATACTGATCGTTACCCACTTTGATGACCGCTTTCTGGTTGTTCGATGCGGTAACACGCGGGCTAGAAAGCACGTTCAAGTCACCTTGAGTAGACATGAAACTTAATACCGCTTCAAAGCTACCATCAGAGATCGTTACATTGGTTTGCCCACCGAGCAGTGAACCAATGGCATCTAAGCCAGGTAATACGGTAGAGCCCGGTCTGTTCACTACGATGCTGCCAGAATTACCAATCGACGCCGAGATGTTCGACCAATTGATCCCCTGTTGATAGCCGTCACTCAGGGTGACTTCAAGAATTTTGGCTTCAAGAATGACTTGGCGCTGCATGCGCTCTTGAGAAATGCCGAGGAATTGCCTTACTTCGCGAATCTCATCCGGGAAAGCACGAACAGTAATCACCCCAGCTTGAGGTGTCACGACGACACTTTGTCCTTTACCAGAACCAATTAAGCCCGCCACCGCTTGTTGCAATAACGGCCAGAAATCACTTTCCGTAATGGTTTCAATGCGGGTGCCACCACTGGCTGTGGTTGTGTTGTCTCCGCTGTTATTGGAGTTGTTCGAACTGTTATTGGAATTAGAATCAGAATCACCGCCGGAGCTGGTAGAGCCCGTCGAGGTCACAGAGCCGGTCACGATACTGGTCAAAGAGCGACCAGAGCGTTGAAACTGGATATAATCGACCGGGATGGTCACGGTGCGTAAACCCGCAGGGTAAACTTGAATAACCTTGCCCGTTTTGATCACATCGTAGCCATACATATCTTGTACGATCAATAAGATATCATCGAGCGTCACATCACTGACATTCAGCGTGATACGCCCTGTTACATCGGGATGAACTGCGACACTGAATTCCGTGCCTTTAATCAGGGAGGTGAAAAACTGCCTAGCTTCAACCCCACTGGCTTTAATGCGAAAACGCTTCACCGTATTGCTGCCTGCCGTATTGGCCGCTTCCAGCTCCGGCATTAAGTCCTCTTCCACAGAAGGTGGCAACTGATCCAGTGCTCGGCTATTTGCCTCATTGATGGACTGGTTTAAGGTCTGTTTGACTTCAACGGGATCTCTGTGCCCCATAGAGCACCCCATTAGCGAGGCAATGATAACTCCAACTACAATCTTGCGCATTTGATTCAAACCTTATTATTCTTTTATATCCAGATTAAAAAGCTCTAATTTCCACAGCTTGGAGCCTCGCTTTAATGTCACCACATCAGAATCAATTTGAGTGACTTTATAACCGCGTATGGTTTCGCCCACACTGACCACATCGTCATTTAAAATCGCGACACACTCTTTCGGTGACTGACATACGATGCTTTGTAACGTCGGTAAGCGATATTGTCTCTGTGCACTTGGCTTGGTTTGAGCGGGCTTCGTCCAACCTAGCGGAGCCGTTGGATCTTGAGTCGCATACGCATTTCCACCAGCGAAACACAGTGATAACAGAAGAAATCTAACCACCAATAAACTCCTGTCTTGTTCCTAACGTATAAACTTCCAACACCACACGAGCTTGAGGATACTCCTCTACTTGGTAGTGGAAGCGTCGCCAATAGTATTTCACTGGCAAATTCTCAAGCTTACTCAAATAGCCTTGAATCGCGAAAAAGTCGCCTGTCATTTCTAATCGTACAGGGTGAACGTAATACCCCGAATACTCAGAATTTTCTGGGTTACCCTCTATTGGCTCTGCACGCAACGACTCCAATGAAATCAACTTAACGCCACTACTTTTATCGAGTACCGTCTCCAGCAATTCCGCCATTTGGCTAGGAGAAAGCAGATTGCCAATCACTTCGGACAATTGCATGCCGAGTTCTTGACTTCGCGCCAATAAGCTCTTCATTTCGATGTCAATTTCTCTATTTGGGTCTTTATTGAGCTTAGCCTGAATTACCAAAATGTCGCCTTGTAGCTTCTGATTATGCTGAATGGTGCTACTCAGTTGTTCTTTTTTCGCCGCTAACTGCTTCCAAGCAGGCTCAATCACCAAGGTAAATAACAGCAGTACAGTCACCACCAAACCACAGAGCGTAATCAGCCACTTCTCTCGGCCACTCAAGGCAAGAAACTTGTCATTCCAAGCATTCCACTGCTGCTTCATTGGCCTTTACCTTCTGCTTTCGTTTTGAGTTCAAACGTGATGACATCGTCTTCGTTACGTCCGATTTTCACCTTATCAAAGCTGCGACCAACCAGAGGCAGTTCATGCTTAAACTGGTTTACCCAGTTCGGCACCGCATTGGCGCTGATCGCAAGGCCTTTCACGTCTAAATTCGCCCCCACCACACTGATGTCCGTCAGCGAAATGTCATTCCTACCGAGCTTCGCTAACGACAACATCATGCCAGAATACCCTGTTTGCAATGACGTATCGTATTGGCTAATCGCGTTTAACGACGCTTCTTGCGCTCGAACTTTTACTTTTAAACGCTCCACCGCCGCCATTTTTTCTGAAGAAGGTTTATGCTGGTCTAACTTGGCTTGCAGTTGACTATGCTGCAGAGTCAGTTGTTGGGACTCCGCTTGCACACTGGCAAGTTGATTATCGACGGCGCGTTGCTGCCATAACGCGAAGGCGTACACCATCAAGAAAATCGCCGCGATCCCCCCCCAGCCCGCCACTACATTGTTGAGCGTGAACAGCTCTTTTTTAGGCTTAAGGTGCTCAGGATAAAGATTGATTTCAGCCATACCGAGCTGCGCTGCACAATCCACAACGATGTTGCCAGAGAGCCTTCCCTCTTCATCTAATACTGATGCATTCGCACTTAAGCGCTCGTTGAGCGCCGAGACAAGTTCTGCGTGATCTTCTTCATCACAGCAAATTTTAAGCTGATTGAGGGAGACGCCTTTAATTTGTGATGACAGATAATCGATGGAACGTTGTAGCTCCAGTGCCAACCCATCAAGCTGAAGGGCACTGGCGGCTTCACCAGTTAATGGAGGAAAAACGGAACGAATGGTTCGTTGGAACATCGGCGTATGTTCAACAAAGGCACCGAGTTTGAATTGCCCTTTGGCGCTGCGTTGCAGTAGAAGAAAATTGGCCAACTCACCAGCACTGTGCGCCCAAACTTCGTCTTCGGGAACAATTGAATGTAACTCGCACTGATTTCGAACAATCAAATCCAGCAGTTTATCCACGATCTTTTTCGACAGAACATACACTTGCAGCTTGTTGCTATTCGGAAGTAAACGTCCATCAGCGACAATTTCGGTTGGGCGTTCAGAAATAAGGTCTTTGACTAGGAAAGGTAAAGCCGACGGCCACTCTTCTCGTGGAATCGCTGGCTTTTCTATTTGAAAAACTTGGTAATGATGACTGGCCAGTAACACAGTCACCTTTTCACCAGGCGTGAACTGTAACTGCAATACTTTCTCAAGTGCCTTTTCCCAACTCTCATCGATAGGTTCGAAAAGCGCTTGAGACGTGGCACTTTCGCTACTCAACTCGCCTTGAGCGGCAAAGTAGACAGCATCAGGCTGAAGCATGACAAAACGCTGCTCCCCGCCGTTAGCTTGGCCTCTCAATTTTTCGAGCAATGACTTCACATTCATCTGTTTTTCTTCTTATTTTCGACGCCAGCGATTGCGTCTTGCCGTTTTCGTTTGTTTTTCTTCCACAGTAGTCACGACTGGCGGTAACCACTGATTTTCAACGGAGAAATAGCGCCCTTGTCCACCATGTATGCCAAGCTCAACCAACGTTGACCACTCTTGCTTGGTTTCAACGCCAACCGCAATGACTCTCACTTTCGTCCCTGCGCCTGCACCCAGCATACTACGAACAAACAACTGGTTTTCATGGCGTTGTTCTATTTTCTTTGTCAGACTTCGATGTAATTTTAAGTAATCCACACCCAAATCTTTCAAATAATGCGTACTCACAATGGTTCTACCAGCTTGCCCGACCACCAGTTGGCAACCCAAACCCGACAACATTTTTGCCACAGGTCTCATATAATCCAGATGCCTTACTAAGTGACTTTCAACAAACTCAAAACTCAATTTTGTTCGATACTCACTAGGTAACTGTAGCAGTTCGTCTCGGAACCATTTGAAATAATGACGGTTGGCAAACGGCGTGACGTGCAAGTTCAGTGACAATTTGCCGATATTCTCAGAATTCGCACGTAAATGAGCAAACACTTTGCCGATGACCGCTCGATCCATTTGACTCTCAAACCCAACCTGCTTCAAAGCAGACATATAGCGAGAGGCTTTCACAATGCCGTTTTCTGGATCAACAATTCGACATGTTAACTCAGTATGCAACGGATTTAACTGCTGACCGTCTAATAAATAAGACAATTGTCCGAAGACTAGCACATTTTCAGTCGACATAGCTGTCTCAAAAATGGTACGCCACCTCACACTGCCTCTTGTTTCGTCAATATGATTCCACTTCTTAAATCGACTCCAGTTATTATTGCTCTGTAATTGAGCACTTCGCAGTGCGGTTTCCGCTTCATCCATAATTTGGCTGTGTCGTTCCCCCTCCTGATACATAGTGACACCAATGTGACACCAGTTTTCTTTATCCAGTGGGTAAGGAGGATTGAGCTTCTCCAACTGACGAATGCACTGCGACGCCAGATTGGCCACTTCTTTGGCACCTAAATGGGGGATAAAGAGAGCGAAATCGGACGGGTAATAGCGTGAGAAGACCACTTCAGGAAAACGCTGAACCAAATTGGAAATGAGGCTGCCAACTTCAATAACAAATTCATCGGCCATTTGTTTGTCATTTTCTTCTGACACACTTTTCCAATCCGTAATGCGCATCAATAACACCGCACCTTGCGCTCCACTCTCATGCAGCGCTGATTCCAGTTTATTGTCAAATAGCACCCGATTCGCCGTGCCCGTCAATTTGTCCAGAAAAGTTTGGGTACGAATAAACGTATCAAAACGACTGCGCTCTTGACGTGCATCGCGCAGCTCTTCAATCAGCACGTCTAACGCTTCACTTGCCGTGTATGGCCACTCTCGCTCGTCACCTTTGGCGTATTGCTCTACTCGCCCAGCCAAAATCATGCGTCCGCGCTCTTCCAATAGCTCTGAGCCATATAACTGCTCTTTCAGCCATTTCACACCACGCATTAAACAAAAAATGATCAGGCCAACCGCTAAGGTAATCGACCACAACGCTTGAAACGAATAGCCAAAGCCAACGTAAGGCGGTGTCGCTTTGAACTCGACGCGGTACCCAGGATTGCGCTGCAGCACATAACTTTGTTCATAAAGGCGATTGACATCAATTTGCGGCGAGGTGTCCTTGAAACGGTAGACCACCCCAGTATCAGTAGAAAGCTTCATTTCCACGATATTGGAAGCTTGCAGCATTTTCGGCATCCAACGCTGCATAGAATATGCGGCATCAGGATCTTCCATCTCTTTATCCAACACTTCGACAATGCCCGCCAAATAGTGGTTGAGATATTCCTGACCAAGCTTTTTAAATGAGAGAGTGCCACCAATAAAGAGGATAAACATGGCACTGATAACGATCATTGTAACGAAGGCTACAAGTCGAGTACTGAGTTTGAGAGTCGGGGTATACCTCATGAACACCGAATTCCTTTTCCATTCATCATATACCGTTTATTTCTATATACTTGATAAGTGAATGGTTAACAATCTACTCTCAGTAGATGTGAGAAGTGTCATTGAAAAAGCCGCGGGAATCGCGGCTTTCGTCTATATAATTAAGCGACGGCTTAAAACGGAATGTCGTCGTCAAAGTCCATTGGCGGCTCATTGTACTGAGGCTGAGACTGCATTGGCTGTTGTTGCGCTGGAGCCTGTTTTTGGTAAGACGGCTGTGCGGCTGGCTGTTGAGGCTGACCCCAACCACCTTGTTGCTGCTGCGGAGCACCGCCCATCGCTGGAGCGCCACCTTGCTGCTGACGGCCACCCAACATTTGCATAATGCCATTGTAGCCTTGTACAACGACTTCCGTTGAATAACGGTCTTGACCATTTTGGTCTTGCCATTTACGCGTTTGCAGTTGTCCTTCAATGTAGACTTGAGAGCCTTTGCGTAGGTATTCACCCGCGACTTCTGCCAGCTTGCCGTATAACGTCACACGGTGCCATTCTGTTTTCTCACGCGGCTCGCCTGTCGCTTTGTCGCGCCAAGTTTCTGAAGTTGCAACGGTGATATTCGCCACCGCACCGCCACTTGGCATGTAACGAATTTCAGGGTCGTTACCTAAGTTCCCTACCAAGATTACTTTGTTAATTCCACGGCTGGCCATGATGTGCTCCGTTTAACTTTCGGTATTAATAAATAGTTAGCGCAATAGAATAGCACGCTTTTAGCTATGGTAAAAATAGTCGCCAAATTGTGTGTTATCCATCACCTCAGACCAAGCTAAAAATTGCAAGATTTAGGAGCGACTAAACGTTTTTTTGCGCTAATAAATCTCTCATTTACTTATCTATATGAAATTATACGCACTTCGCTATTCTTGCAGTAGCCTCTACGATTTAATGATGACAACGTTGCACCCGCGCACTCGACTTATTCAATAATTAACCATAAATGGAGGTTGTTATGAGAAAATCTTCTTACGCGCGGAAGCCATTTTTTATCAGTTTGCAAAACGAACAAACTCCTGAGTTCGTCACTGTATTAGCGAAACAGATTCAAATGGAAATCCCTGTGATTACCCCGGCAACGCTCATGCAAGCCGATCCCAATCATCGTAATCGCATCTTATTGATTGATCATCAGCAACATAAGGTGCTGCTGAGAGAGATTAAAAACCTACCGCTAATATGGAAGGGGTTTGAAACGGTCCTGTGTAATGTACCTAACCGATTGACGACTGAGGAACTGATTGGCTTTGGCCAGTGCAAAGCGATCTTCTACCGAGACACAACCATTGCAGACATGACCAAAGGACTAAATTCGGTGATTAATGGTAAGAGCTGGCTGCCACGCGACGTCAGCGCACAACTCATCCACTACTATCGAAATATGGTTTGCTCACACACTTCACCAGTGAATGTGGATCTCACGATGAGAGAAATTCAAGTGCTACGCTGCGTGCAGTCTGGCAAATCAAATTCTCAAATCGCCGAAGACCTTTTCATTAGCGAGTTCACCGTAAAGTCGCATCTCTATCAAACCTTTAGAAAGCTTTCCGTGAAGAATCGTGTCCAAGCGGCCGCGTGGGCTGACCAAAATTTGATCTCATAAGTAAGAAGATCGCGAATTTTCCTTTAGAGTGTAACGTATGACAAAATAACAGGTTAGAATCGCCCGTAATGATAACTAACTGTTTATGGAACAACACACCACAAAGGAAATGCTGCGCGCTCGGCTTTAATTTTTACGTGCGTATTGTTTCGGTGAGGAGTTCGATTTGATAAGGACACTATTCAATGATTAAAAAATGCCTTTTCCCTGCCGCTGGCTACGGCACTCGCTTCTTACCTGCGACCAAATCGATGCCAAAAGAAATGATGCCAGTGGTGAACAAACCTCTGATCGAATATGGTGTGGAGGAAGCCATCCAAGCGGGTATGGACGGAATGTGCATTGTGACGGGTCGTGGTAAGCATTCAATCATGGATCACTTCGATAAAAACTACGAACTAGAACATCAGATTAGTGGTACCAACAAAGAAGCCTTATTGGAAGATGTACGAGCTTTGATCGACTCCGCGAACTTTACCTACATTCGCCAACGTGAGATGAAGGGCTTAGGGCACGCCATCTTAACGGGCCGTGAGCTCGTTGGGGATCAGCCTTTTGCTGTGGTGTTAGCCGATGACCTTTGTGTCAATGAAGAACAAGGAGTCTTGGCACAAATGGTCGCGCTGTTTAAGCAGTTCCGTTGTTCCATCGTTGCAGTTCAGGAAGTACCTGAAGATGAAACCCATAAATATGGCGTTATCTCTGGTGAGATGATAAAAGACGATCTTTTCCGCGTAGACAACATGGTGGAGAAGCCAGAACCTGGCACCGCGCCAAGTAATCTTGCGATTATTGGTCGTTACATTCTTACCCCAGATATTTTTGATCTCATTGAGCAAACAGAGCCAGGTAAAGGCGGTGAAATTCAAATCACCGACGCGCTACTCAAACAAGCAAAAGCAGGTTGTGTGCTTGCATACAAATTTAAAGGTCGTCGTTTTGATTGCGGCAGCGTTGAAGGCTATATCGAAGCAACCAACTATTGCTACCAAAACCTTTATCTGAAAGATGAAAAGAAATCTGAGTTGGGTAAATTTAGTACGCAAAAAGAGAAGTGATCAACGTCCTCTAAACCGATACGTAAGGCGCTTTGGATAAAGCGCCTTATTTTTAACTGTTTTTTTATCCAGTATTTTATTGCACATTTCTCACACTATGTAATACTTGCTCAACTTGTTGGTATTACACAGAGCATCAAAGATGGACAAGATAGAAGTTCGCGGAGCACGTACCCATAATCTCAAAAATGTTAATCTCACTATCCCACGAGATAAGTTGATCGTCATTACTGGCTTATCGGGTTCAGGGAAATCTTCTTTGGCCTTTGATACCCTTTACGCTGAAGGTCAACGACGTTATGTAGAATCCCTGTCAGCCTACGCTCGCCAGTTTCTCTCTTTGATGGAAAAGCCCGATGTTGACCACATTGAAGGCCTCTCGCCAGCAATTTCTATCGAGCAGAAATCCACCTCACACAACCCGCGTTCAACCGTAGGGACCATCACAGAAGTGTATGACTACCTTCGCCTACTGTATGCCCGCGTTGGTGAGCCTCGTTGTCCTGAACATCAAGTCCCTTTAGCCGCTCAAACCATTAGCCAAATGGTCGACAAAGTTCTGGAGCTGCCTGAAGGTGCCAAAATGATGTTGCTCGCCCCCATCGTAAAAGAGCGCAAAGGCGAACACGTTAAAACATTAGAGAACCTTGCTGCTCAAGGTTTTATCCGTGCACGTATTGACGGAGAGACCTGTGATCTCACCGATCCACCAACGCTAGAGTTACACAAAAAGCACACCATTGAAGTGGTGGTTGACCGCTTTAAAGTACGTAGCGATTTACAACAAAGACTCGCAGAGTCCTTTGAAACGGCACTGGAACTCTCAGGCGGCATCGCTGTGATTGCCCCTATGGAGGGTGACGGTGAAGAGAGCGTTTTTTCCGCCAATTTTGCGTGTCCCCACTGTGGTTATAGTATGCAAGAGCTTGAGCCACGTTTGTTCTCGTTCAATAACCCAGCCGGTGCATGTGGTACTTGTGATGGCCTCGGGGTACAACAATATTTTGATCCTGACCGAGTGATTCAAGATGCCAATTTAAGTCTTGCGCAAGGGGCGATTCGTGGTTGGGATCAGAAAAACTATTACTATTTCCAAATGCTCACATCGCTGGCTGAGCATTACGATTTCGATTTACATGTCCCTTTTAACTCGCTTTCAAAACGCATCCAAGAAGTGATCTTAAAAGGCTCTGGGCGCACTGAAATCGAATTTAAGTACATCAACGATCGAGGCGATATTCGTCTAAAACGTCATCCATTTGAAGGCATTCTCAATACACTCGAACGCCGTTATCGCGACACAGAATCTAACTCGGTACGAGAGGAGTTGGTAAAATATATCTCCACCAAACCTTGCGCCAGTTGTGGCGGAACACGTCTGCGCCTAGAAGCTCGCAATGTGTTTATTAATGACACGACATTGCCGCAAATCGTCGAGTTGAGTATCGCTGATGCATTGACCTTTTTCGCCACCTTAAAACTTGACGGGCAGCGAGCTCAAATTGCTGAGAAGGTCATGAAAGAGATCAACGATCGACTGCAGTTTTTAGTCAATGTTGGCCTCAATTATTTGAACTTGTCTCGCAGCGCTGAAACCTTGTCTGGTGGCGAAGCACAGCGTATTCGTCTAGCTAGTCAGATCGGTGCCGGTTTGGTTGGGGTGATGTATGTGCTCGATGAACCATCAATAGGCCTTCACCAGCGTGACAATGAGCGCTTACTCAAAACACTGACGCACTTACGCGATCTCGGCAATACCGTATTAGTCGTAGAGCATGATGAAGATGCGATTCGTTGTGCCGACCATGTGATTGACATTGGCCCTGGTGCTGGCGTACATGGTGGCCAAGTGGTTGCCGAAGGAACAATGGCCGAGATTCTCGCCAATCCAGATTCCTTGACCGGACAATACTTAAGCGGTGCCAAGCAGATTATTGTGCCGACCCAACGCACACCAAGAGATAAGAACAAAACGGTTGAACTCATTGGAGCCAGTGGCAACAACCTTAAAGACGTCAATCTTTCAGTGCCTGTCGGGCTATTCAGTTGTATCACCGGGGTTTCTGGTTCAGGTAAATCAACACTGATTAACGACACCTTCTTCAAAATTGCGCATACTCAACTCAATGGGGCAACCACTGCTCAACCAGCGCCTTATAAGTCTATTAAAGGCTTAGAGCACTTCGATAAAGTCATCGATATCGACCAGAGCCCGATAGGTCGCACACCGCGTTCGAATCCAGCGACCTATACGGGGATTTTCACTCCGATTCGAGAGCTGTTCTCCGGCACCCAAGAGTCTCGTTCACGTGGCTATAAGCCAGGGCGTTTCAGCTTTAACGTTCGTGGTGGCCGCTGTGAAGCTTGCCAAGGTGATGGTGTTATCAAGGTTGAAATGCATTTCCTACCCGATGTGTACGTGCCTTGTGATGTGTGTAAGGGCAAGCGCTACAACCGAGAAACGTTAGAAGTCCACTATAAAGGGAAGAGCATTGATGAAGTTCTGGAAATGACGGTGGAAGATGCTCGAGACTTTTTCGACCCAGTTCCCGTCATTGCGCGCAAGTTGCAAACCTTAATGGATGTTGGTCTTTCTTATATCCGTTTAGGTCAAGCGGCGACCACCCTCTCTGGCGGTGAAGCACAACGGGTGAAACTGGCCCGTGAGTTGTCCAAACGCGATACGGGAAAAACCCTTTATATTTTGGATGAACCAACGACGGGCCTACACTTCCACGATATCCAGCAACTTTTGACCGTATTGCATCGCTTGCGCGATCATGGCAACACCGTTGTCGTGATTGAGCATAATTTAGATGTGATCAAAACGGCCGACTGGATCATCGACTTAGGTCCAGAAGGCGGCCAAGGTGGAGGGGAAATCATTGCTCAAGGAACACCTGAAGATGTGGCGCAGATCGAAGGTTCGCATACCGCACGCTTCCTTAAGCCTATGTTGAAATAGAAAAAACAGGTAAAGTGATGAAACCAGCGTAAAGCTGGTTTCTTTTTTCAGATTAAGATTCACGTTATGGCAACGATACACGTAAGCGGTACGCAATTAGCAAAACCTAAGGCACAAGTGCCTCTCAACAAAAAGTTTTTACTGGCACTGGCGATCCTCTTTCTCGTCGCTATGCATTTTTTTATGCCTAATCCTGGAGGCGCAGGGCTTGCGCTCTCTTTCAACCCAACCACTTGGATTGCGTTCTCCTTTGTCTTTGCTCTGGGTTGCTACCAACTTGCTAGTCAGCAATCTTTACGTTATTCCAAACTGACCATTGGCCTATTTGTCAGTTGTCTCATTCTGACCGTGCCACTTTTTTATGCCAACAGTCACTACATGCAGTCAGTGGGTCGCTTAGTTGGTCTCTGGGCTGGCTTTGGCTTCTTTGTGTTGCTGCAACAATTCAGCTTTAGTAATAAACACAAACAACGCTTGTTATGGCTCATCGTATTGGCAGTAGTGGTCGAGTCCTTCATCGGCTATTACCAGTTCCTTTGGCTCAAACCCGGTAATTGGATGGGGTATGACACGCTGTCAAATCGACCCTATGGTATATTCCAACAGCCCAATGTGATGGCAAGCTTTCTTGCAACAGGGTTAATTATTTCTGGCTACCTACTAGCGAGACAACCACACAAATACAATAAGCATCTGAGCGAAATCACTTTACTCTATTTGATTCCACTGCTCACAGTCCCTTTGATCGTGGTGTTAGCCTCTCGTACCGGTTGGCTAGCCGCCATGATTGCCACTCTTTTGCTGCTGCCCTATCTCTACCGATTTGGTACTAAAATTCGTTTTTGGGGTTGGCTGGGGTCCATTATTCTGGGTTTAAGCTTATCCGGTGCACTACTTCACAGCACCGAGAGCAATTTGGCGGGGCAGAAAACCAACTTAGAATCAGCAAGAGCCTATACCTTCCCGCAAGCACTCGATATGCTGATAGAGAAGCCCTTCACTGGTTACGGTTACGGCAATTTTGAGTCTGCCTACACCTTGTACACGGCAAGGCAGCACTTGCTCAACAAGCAATATCCACCAGCACTTCCGGCGATGGATCATCCACATAACGAGCTGCTCTATTGGGGCGTAGAAGGCGGGCTTGTTCCGCTATTGGGGATTTTTCTCGCCGCCATTTTGGTATTGAACCGAATCTACAGTGCCAAGAAAGGCACGCGTTTGGCCATGTTTGCCTTGTTTGTGCCGATCGTACTTCACAGTCAACTGGAGTACCCTTTTTATCACTCCGCGGCACACTGGCTGATCTTCATCATGCTCATCTATTGGGTTGATCAACGTGTAGCGAAAGTCAAAAGCGTAAGTTTTTCTCGCATCAGTAAAACGGCGTTACGAGTCGCCAGTTTAGTGGTGCCGATACTGACCACTTTCTACATGCTGAGCGCCCTGCATACTAACTACGTGCTGACCAAGTTTGAAACCACTCGCCCGGTTAATCCAGAGCTCTTACAACGCGTCACCAACCCCGTAGTGTGGAAAGATCGCTTCGACTGGGATGTCTACAGCACCTACCTCAATATTGGTTTAGCAACACAGGACGCTAAGCTGATTCAACCTTATATCGATTGGTCCCTTGAGATTATTAAGACCAAGCCAAGACCTGCGTTTTATTCCAATTTGATCTTAGCCTACCAAGGGCTTGGCGATTTGAGTAAGGCAGAACAAGTAAAGGCGGAAGCTGAGTTCCTCTTCCCTAAAAACGACTTTAGCAACATTCACTATCAACCACCGTCGGCGGCATTGTCTAACTCCGTTTCATCCAGTCAGTAATTTGTCATGTAATAAAAAAGCGAAGCTCACCAGCTTCGCTTTTTTATTGTTCATTGACCAAAGACTATTGAGTGAGCGACTCTTCAAGCGTTCTTAAACATAACGCGACATTTTCCTCTCTCGCACCGTAACCCATCAAGCCTATACGCCACGCTTTACCAGCGAGCGCTCCCAGACCAGCGCCAATTTCCAAGTTATAAGTTTCAAGCAAATGGCTACGCACTTTCGCTTCATCGATACCTTCAGGCACATAGATCGCGTTTAATTGAGGCAAACGGTACTCTTCATCCACCACAAATTGGAAACCCAGTTTTTCGAGACCCACTTTCAGCTTGTTGTGCATTTTTTCATGCCGCGCCCAAGCGTTCTCCAAGCCTTCATTTTTCAGCATCAACAACGCTTCGTGCAGTGAATACAAGCTGTTAACGGGGGCAGTATGATGATAACTGCGTTTTCCTTCCCCACTCCAATACCCTAACACTAAGCTTTGGTCTAAGAACCAGCTTTGCACGGGTGTTTTGCGTGATTGAATTTTCTCAATGGCGGCAGAAGAAAACGTCACAGGAGCAAGACCAGGGACACAAGACAGACATTTTTGACTACCGGAATACACAGCATCAAGTTGCCATTCATCGACTTTAAGCGGGATACCTCCCAGCGAAGTGACCGTATCAACAATCGTCAGCACACCATATTGTTTTGCTAATTTCCCCAATGTCTCCGCATCACTTCTTGCGCCTGTCGATGTTTCTGCATGAACAAAAGCCAAAATTTTGCTATCCGGATGTTGCGTTAAGGCCTGCTCGACCTTCTCAACCGAGACTGGCGTTCCCCATTCATCATCCACTAACACCGCCTCTCCACCAGCACGAATGACATTTTCACGCATGCGCTCACCAAACACCCCATTGCGGCAGACGATGACTTTATCTCCCGGCTCAATCAGGTTCACAAAGCACGCTTCCATTCCCGCACTACCTGGTGCAGAAACCGCAATGGTAAAATCATTCTCAGTTTGAAAGGCGTATTTAAGCAGTTGCTTGAGCTCATCCATCATCTGAATAAACAACGGATCCAAGTGCCCAACCGTTGGGCGGCTTAGTGCTTGTAGTACTTGCGGGGAAATATCAGACGGTCCTGGCCCCATTAAAATACGACGTGGGGGAATAAAGCTTTGAATTGACATACCGGCTCCTTGCTAAGTGTGAAAAAGGTTAACGGACAGCGTAATCGTTTTAATGCAAATTATGTTTCTCCACACTAAAGCAAACGAGCAACGACAGCAATTAGCCGACAGTCTTAGAGGTCAAACCAGTGTCACAAATTTGTTAATAAAAACTTTCAATCAAGATCGAATTAAGCGTTGACATTGGAGTGTGAAAAACGTTCAATGTTTAAGCTTTTTGCAGAAGAGGAGCACTGCCCAGGCAGATGTTTTGTGGAGCCGCAACTCCAACACAGAACATTCAGGGGGAGTAGTGCCGAGGTAGATCAAAATTGCAGGATTTGATCTGTCGGTTGACTTGGGTTGAGTCCCATCAACTGTCATCAGCTCAGCCTGATGAAGAGCTTCTGAGATGGATTTTCTGATTATTCAAACTGACCTCTCTAAACCGCTCTGCCCCTTTCCTCACCAAAACAAACATCGGATGTTGGATTACCAACGGTTAATATTTTTCGGAAGTCGTGGGAGAAATGCCGTGAGCGCATTGAATGTAGCGAAATTTGGTGGAACAAGTGTTGCAAACTTTGAGGCAATGAGTCGTTGCTCGGCCATTATTGAAAACAATCCAGAGACACGCTTAGTCGTAAGCAGTGCATGCTCTGGCGTCACTAACCTATTGGTAGAGTTAGCCAATGGTGTTCAATCACAAGAAAGACGCGCTGAACTTCTAGCCCAATTGGCTGAAATTCATGATGCGATTCTCAATCAATTGGAAGATGCCACCGAAGCGGCAGCAGAGGTGTATGCGATTCTTGATACCATTACGAGCCTTGCTGAAGCGGCATCCATTCAAGCCAGCAATAAACTCACCGACCACTTGGTCGCGTGTGGCGAGTTGATGTCGACCCATATTCTGGCCCAGTTGATGCGTGAACGCGGTGTCAATGCAGTGCGATTTGATATTCGAGAGGTGCTACGCACAGACGACAACTTTGGCCGCGCAGAGCCGGACGTGGCGAAGATTGCAGAGCTGGCGCAAGAGAAGCTTTTGCCACTTTGCCGCGATTACGTGGTAGTGACTCAAGGCTTCATCGGATCGGATGAGGAAGGCAATACCACCACCTTAGGTCGTGGTGGTAGTGACTACAGTGCGGCCTTGATAGCTGAAGGGTTGAAAGCAACCGGGTTAGAAATCTGGACTGACGTCCCTGGGATTTACACCACGGATCCACGCATCGCAGCGAAAGCCGCGCCAATTCCAGAAATCAGCTTTGCAGAAGCGTCTGAAATGGCGAACTTTGGTGCAAAAATCCTGCACCCTTCAACCCTCGTTCCAGCCCTTCGTCACGACATTCCCGTTTTTGTCGGATCGTCAAAAGAGCCAGAAAAAGGCGGTACTTGGATTCGCCACGAAGCTCAGAGTTCACCGCTTTTCCGTGCATTAGCGCTGCGCTGCAACCAAACCATGGTGACGTTACGCAGTGCGAAGATGTTCCATGCATACGGCTTTCTTGCCAAAGTGTTTGAAATTCTCGCGAAACACAAAATCTCCGTGGATTTGATCACCACATCAGAAATCAGCGTTTCCCTCACTCTAGACAAAACGGACACTTCTGGTGGGGCACCTGAGCTACCACAAGCCGCTCGTCAAGAACTGGAAGAACTGTGTACGGTCGAAGTTGAACACAATCTGTGTTTGGTGGCATTGATTGGTAACCATATGGAAACCAAGGGTTACGCTAAAGAAGTCTTCAGCACCTTAGGGGATTTCAATTTACGTATGATCTGCTACGGGGCAAGTGATCACAATCTTTGCTTCTTAGTCGATGCTCACGACTCTAAGAGCGTGATCCAAAAACTGCATCAAGATCTTTTTGAACGCTAAACATCGTTCTAAGATCACATTGATCCAAAGAGAAAAGGTCACATCGCTGTGACCTTTTCTTTTTCTCAACGCTGGCCAGTATCAGCCATTAATGTTTGGACCAAGCCATTTTTCGGCTTCCAGTAAATCCCAACCTTTACGCTCAGCATAGCTTTCCACTTGGTCTTGCTGAATTTGTGCGATGGCAAAATAACGCGAATCGGGATGAGAAAAATACCATCCTGATACCGAAGCTCCCGGCCACATCGCGTAACTGCTGGTGAGTGACATGCCAATGGTTTCTTCTACGTTAAGCAGTTCCCACAACGGCCCTTTCTCGGTGTGCTCAGGACAGGCAGGGTAACCCGGCGCAGGACGGATCCCCTGGTATTTCTCACGGATCAATTCTTCGTTTGAAAGGTTTTCGTCGGCAGCATAGCCCCAAATCTCTTTACGGACACGTTCATGCAGATACTCTGCAAAAGCTTCCGCTAGACGATCGGCAACCGCTTGAATCATGATCGCGTTGTAGTCATCCCCCTGTGCTTTGAACTGATCTGCGAGTTCACGCTCGTTCACACCACCCGTCACAGCAAAAGCACCGATCCAATCATTTTTGCCACTCTCTTTTGGAGCAACGTAATCTGACAAACAGTAATTCGCCCCTTTGGGTTTCTCCGTCTGTTGACGAAGATTGTGCAGCACTTTCGCTACTTGAGTGCGAGACTCATCGGTATAGACTTCAATATCATCGCCAACGCTTGCCGCTGGGAACAAACCACACATGCCACGCGCCTTGAGTAACCCCTCTCGTTCGATACGGTCTAGCCACTCGTTAGCATCTTCAAATAAACGCTTCGCTTCTTCGCCTACCTCTTCATGATCAAAGATGGTTGGGTATTTGCCCACTAGGGACCACGTGAGGAAAAATGGTGTCCAGTCGATGTATTGGCGCAACGTCGCCACATCAAAGTCGTCAAACACGTGCACACCTGGCTGGCTAGGTACAGGAGGCGTATAGCTTTGCCAATCAATCGCCACCTTGTTCGCACGTGCCGCTTCTAGCGTCACAGGCTTAGTACGCGGCTTCTTGCGATTATGCTGATCGCGAACCAACTCATAATCGGCCTGCAGGCGTTCAACAAAAGCAGGACGCAACTCATCAGAGAGCAACGAGGTACACACGCCGACTGCGCGAGAGGCGTTATTCACGTATACCACCGGATGTGAGTAGTTTTGTTCAATCTTCACCGCGGTGTGCGCCTTGGATGTTGTCGCGCCGCCAATAAGCAAAGGCAAGTCAAAGCCAAGACGCTCCATCTCTTTGGCTACGTGCACCATTTCATCGAGTGATGGGGTAATCAGACCAGAAAGACCGATGATATCGACTTGTTGCTCTTTCGCGACTTTCAAGATCTGCTCACACGGCACCATCACACCAAGATCGATGATCTCGTAGTTGTTACATTGCAGTACTACGCCAACAATGTTTTTGCCGATATCGTGTACATCCCCTTTCACCGTCGCCAATAAGATCTTACCGTTTGAAGAACCTGCTTGTTTTGATGCATTGATGAAGGGCTCCAAGTGAGCCACCGCCTGCTTCATGACGCGTGCTGATTTCACCACTTGTGGTAAGAACATTTTGCCCTCACCAAACAGATCGCCCACCACGTTCATGCCGTCCATCAGAGGACCTTCAATCACCTCCAGTGGTTTGCTGGCGTTTAAGCGCGCTTCTTCGGTGTCCTCGACAATGAACTCGGTGATCCCCTTAACCAAAGCATGCTCAAGACGTTTCTCGACAGGCCAAGTACGCCACTCCAGTGCCGATGCGTCTTCTTGCTTGCCTACGGCATTTTCACGGTACTCTTCGGCAATCTCCAATAAACGTTCAGTGGCATCGTCGCGGCGGTTCAGTACGACATCTTCGACCGCTTCACGTAACCTTTCAGGCACGTTGTCATAAATTTCGAGCTGGCCAGCATTCACGATGCCCATGTCCATCCCGTTCTTAAAGCAGTGGTAAAGGAATACAGCGTGTATCGCTTCACGGACGTAATTGTTGCCGCGGAATGAGAAGGAAACGTTCGATACCCCGCCGGAGATCATCGCATGTGGCAAATCGCGTTTGATGTCTGCCACCGCTTCAATAAAGTCGACCGCGTAGTTGTTGTGTTCATCAATGCCCGTTGCAACGGCGAAAATATTGGGGTCGAAGATAACATCTTCCGGTGGGAAACCGACTTCATCAACCAAAATACGATAGGCTTGGGTGCAGATCTCCAGTTTGCGTTCACGCGTATCCGCTTGGCCGACTTCATCAAATGCCATTACGATCACAGCGGCGCCATAGCGACGAATCAACTTCGCCTGTTCGACAAACTTCTCTTTCCCCTCTTTGAGAGAAATAGAGTTCACGATGCCCTTGCCCTGGATACACTTGAGGCCAGCTTCAATCACTTCCCATTTAGAAGAGTCGACCATGATCGGCACTTTGGAGATTTCAGGTTCAGATGCACATAGGTTAAGGAAACGCACCATGCACGCTTCTGCATCGAGCATCCCTTCATCCATGTTGATGTCGATGATTTGCGCACCGTTTTCCACTTGCTCACGTGCAACGTCCAACGCTTCATCATACAGTTCTTCTTTGATCAAGCGTTTAAAACGCGCAGAGCCAGTAACGTTAGTGCGCTCACCCACGTTAACAAAAAGGGTATCTTTGGCAATCGTCAGCGGCTCTAAGCCAGATAAACGACAGGCGACTGGAATCTCAGGCAAAACACGAGGACTCACTCCTTCCACCGCCATTGCCATATGGCGAATATGTTCTGGCGTGGTACCACAACAACCACCAATCAGGTTGAGAAAACCACTTTGCGCCCACTCTTTGACGTGTTCCGCCATCTCTTCTGGAGAGAGGTCGTACTCACCAAAGGCATTCGGCAGGCCCGCATTCGGGTGAGTGGAAACAAACGTTTCAGAAATTCGAGAAAGCTCTTCAACATAAGGGCGCAATTCGTCGGGTCCAAGCGCACAGTTTAAGCCAAAAGAGATAGGTCGTACGTGACGAAGAGAGTTGTAAAAGGCTTCCGTCGTCTGACCGGAAAGCGTTCGACCTGAGGCATCGGTGATGGTGCCCGAAATCATGACAGGGAGTGCGAAACCTAATTCTTCAAACACCGAATCCACCGCAAACGCACACGCTTTCGCATTCAAGGTATCAAAAATAGTTTCGATAAGGATGAGATCAGAACCACCGCGGATCAGTGCACGAGTCGATTCAGAATAGGCCTCTACCAGCTCATCAAAGCTGACGTTGCGATAGCCCGGGTCGTTTACATCTGGCGAAATGGAACAAGTACGGTTGGTTGGACCAAGCACTCCCGCAACATAGCGCGGTTTCGCGGGATTTTTGGCTGTCCACTCATCCGCGGCTTCACGTGCTAACTTCGCGGCAGCAAAGTTGATCTCTTCGCTCAGGCTTTCCATATCGTAGTCAGCCATCGCGATGGTGGTGGTGTTAAAGGTGTTGGTTTCAAGAATATCAGCACCCGCTTCTAGATAGGCATGATGAATTTCTTTAATCAACTGCGGCTGAGTTAGCACCAGTAAGTCGTTATTGCCTTTTAAATCGCTATGCCAATCAGCAAAACGCTCACCACGATAATCTTGCTCCTGCAACTTGTAGCCTTGGATCATGGTGCCCATACCACCATCAATCAATAAGATTCGCTGCTTCAGTTGTGCTTCAATCTGCGCTCTAATATTACTTCCCACAATACCGCCTCATTCCTTTTTCTAATATCGACATCCTATCACACAATCTTCAGGAGTCTAGACGTCTAAAAATACTAATTTCATTACAGCTCATTTGGACTAATTTACTAGGAAAAAGAGATTGCTATTTGCTCATCAAACGAGGAGAATTTCGTTCACAAATTGTTACAAATAGAGAACTGTATGTCGGTCTACTATACTCTCTGCTTTCTATCCGCTGCAGCAATGCTGATTGCTTTTGTAAACAGCAAGATAGGCAAAATGCAGACTACCATCGCGATTACCGCGGGTTCAATGGTGCTCTCATTACTTATTTTAATTGCTGGTCAGAACAACTGGTTCCACTTAACTGAAATCGCTACACAAACCATGTCGAGCATCGACTTTGAAGATTTCCTCCTCAAAGGTATTTTGGGCTTCTTATTGTTTGCCGGTGGTTTAGGCATCAAACTACCCAATCTTAAAGATCAAAAATGGGAAATTACCGTGTTAGCCTTAGGAGCGACACTTTTCTCTACTTTCTTTATTGGTTTTGCTCTTTATGGCATTTGCCAGCTCATTGGCATTCAGTTTGATCTGATTTACTGCCTGCTTTTCGGTGCACTCATTTCACCGACCGACCCGATAGCCGTTTTAGCCATCGTGAAAAAACTCAAGGCACCGCGTCGAATCTCAACCCAGATTGAAGGTGAATCACTGTTCAATGATGGCTTTGGTCTCGTGATTTTTGTGACCTTGTTTACCATCGCATTTGGCCACGAAACCCCCACGGTAGGCAGCGTTACCATGCTGTTTATCCAGGAAGCGATCGGCGGTATTTTGTATGGTTTCGCGTTGGGGTTACTCTTCCATTATCTTATCTGTGCCACAGATGACCACTCAATGGAGCTACTGCTCACTATTGGCATTCCAACAGCAGGCTATGCTTTTGCAGAAGTGCTCCATGTTTCAGGTCCTTTAGCCATGGTGGTTTCTGGAATAATGATTGGTAACTGGACGCGCTTCATCGGCTTCTCTAAAGAGAGTGAAGATCATCTCGACCATTTCTGGGAGCTCGTTGATGAGTTTCTGAACGGTGTGCTTTTCCTTCTGATTGGTATGTCGATGTTGCTGTTTAAGTTCCACCAAGAGGACTGGATCTTAATGGCGATTGCCATCCCTCTTGTATTAGCAGCTCGCTACCTCAGCGTATTTCTCTCATACATCGGCTTTAATCGCTTTCGTCGCTACAACCCGTGGTCAATTAAAATCCTCACTTGGGGTGGATTGCGCGGTGGTTTAGCCTTAGCGATGGCTCTCTCAATTCCATCGGGTATCTGGGTTATTCCAGATAAGCTCATCGACGTGAAAGAGATTATTCTGGTGATGACCTACGCGGTGGTGGTTTTTTCAATATTGGTTCAGGGCTCAACCATCACTCCAATGATTGAGAAAGCGAAGAAAGCACAAATCGATTTTGAAGAACAAAACAAAGTAGAATCAGAAAGTAAAGTGAATCAACAATCGCTTTCATCATAAATTGAGAAGGGCTGGCAACAGCTCTTTTTTACATTACAGTCCTTACTGGGACACGATTACACAATTCCGACCATGCGCTTTTGCATGATAGAGGCATTCATCAGCCTGTTTCATCAATTGTTCGAGAGGTGTGTTCAGCTCCGACGGCTGCAATGTTGCCACGCCAATGCTAATGGTCATTTGTAACAGTTGCTGTTCATAGTGGACTTGCATGTTTTCCACAACGCTTCGTAATCGATTAGCCACGTCAAATGCTTCCTTTTCGCCTAATCCCGGTAACACAACGGCGAACTCTTCTCCTCCTAAACGACCGATAACATCTATTTCTCGTGTTGAGAGATCAGCCATCTTAACAAGTTCAACAAGAACCAAGTCACCAGCGGCATGACCATAGCTATCGTTGAATTGTTTAAAGTGATCGATATCTAGGATCATGATTGACAGTGGACAGCTCCAACGTTGACACGTTCTGATCGATTTTTCAGCTTGCTCGATAAAACTACGGCGATTAAATGCACCAGTAAGCGGATCGGTCGCCGCCAGATTACGCAACATGGCTTCGAGTTTTTTACGTTCACTGATATCGGTGATCGACATGATGATCATAGGTTTGCCTTCAAAAACCAAGCGACTGAAGGCCATCTCAATCGGAATATCTTTCTTTTCCGGCAGCATGAGTAACAAATCCGCACGGGCAACTTCCTGACTATCTTGTTCGTTAATGGTTTTTTGAATATAACGCTGGAATAACTCCCGGCTGCGCAAAGAGATAAAATCCATTGGATGGTGGGACAACACATCTTGCTCAGACATACCAAATAGGTGACAAATGAAATCATTCGTCATCAAAATATTCAATCGAGGATCGCAAATCAAAATACCAATAGGGGCTGAGTTTACGAGCTGCTGTAGCTGTTTTTCAGCACGTTTCGATTGTTGTAAACGCAGGTATTGCATCTCTTCGAGCTTTTTACGCAGGTAGATGTCTTGTAATACAAGCAGCCAACGGTGATTCCCAACGGCTGTAATGTTCGCCCTCACTCTATATTCGTTGTTGTTCAACTGAAATGCGATATCTTCGCTTCTTCCACCACGTGTTTGGTAGTTCTCAAGAAAAGCTTGAAACTCGCTAGATGCTTTGATGAAAGGGAGCTCAAAAATGCAATCCGTATTGGTATCAGGGCTAAGTAGTGGAGGATCAAAATGACCAATTCGGACATCTCGAATAATGCCATCTCTGTCCATCCATAAACTCATGTCAGGCAAAGAGTCCAAAATCGAATTTAAGGTTTGATTGCGTTGATTGAGCTCATCACTACTGATATCTAGTGAACGCTCTAATATCGTGAGTTGCTCTGAGAAGGATTGATAGCCAGACTCCACCAACTCAACCAACAATTGAATTTTAGGGTCATCGGGAAGACCTTGCGGAAATACTTTTCTGAGCTGTCGCTGCAGTAAGCGATGCATACTACATTTCCGACAGAGTAGTAATGGTCATGGTTTGATTATGCAGATCTGCGCTTCCTTCCTCCGAGCTAGGGGCAATCTCACCATAAGAGTAAAAACCGCATACCCGAGTATTTTCGCCTAACTCTTCGCTCACCGCCTCAACCTCGTCTTCAGCCAACTGCCTCAAGAGTAAGCGCCTTCCTACACAACTGATTAAGATGGCCAACGCCGGGGATGAACTATCGTGATGACACAAACTCGCGGCATTACGTGCTCCCTCAATAAGCGATTCTGAACTGGCTCTCATCAATTTAGCAGTGACGCCTTTGGGTACATTACCCGCAAATGTTATCGATCCTTGTGTCTCATCAATCGCGAGTAAAGTACGCACAAGTTTTATCTCTTGACCAGGTACACTGATCTCTAGGGGAAATCGCAAACCGCTAGCGGGCAGTTCTTGAGCTAAGTCTCCTAAATACGTTTTGTATATAGACAAAGCATCCTGATCATCGAGCTCATAGAGAACATTATCGGTTGAACGTGTTACCTTTCTTTCCATGCCAAAAGGACACCAACCGCCACGTGAACCATAACCCACCGACAATTGCTCACCATACAACCCTAACGCGACCACAAGCCCAGAACTGGATCGGTTTCCAAAAATTACAGTAGTCTGTTCAAACCGCTCACCATCGCCCGCTAAACCGCCAGTCACTTTAATGTTTTTCGGCAAGACAGAATGAAAACCCTCAACAAGATGGCCCCCGTTAATGAGCAATCCATCACTCAGAACAAAGACGTGTTTTAAATTATCCTTGTGAGAAGATAACTCCTGACCTAACTGAACTCCGATGTTGAAACTTGTTCTCATTCCTTCTTCGATGTGTGCACTCGCTAGATGAATTGTCGACTTTTCAAATAGTATGATGGTTGCAACGACAGCATTTTCAAGAATCGTATTGTCAATAATTTCTCCTGCTGTGCTACAACCTATGACTTGGGAGTGGGGCATCTTTGCACTTAACTGCACAAGCGACGCATCACTCGCTCGTCCAAACACGATGATTAATGTATTTATGCTATCTAGTTGGCTAGAGGAAGATAAACCTTGCCAATGACCTTCTTGCCATACAATTTGCTCAATCTTCATGATGCGCCCCCATCCCTTTAAATTAAAGTTAGTTGCTTTTGCCTATCATTCAAGAGCAAATACGGAGGGTGGAAAAAATAAGCAAACAAGAGAGGAGCTTGCAGAAGCAAAGAGGGGGCGAAAGGAAATATGGGGTCGATGATATAGTCACCAACAACAGAAGTTTACATACTCTAAAATAGGATATGAAAAAGGCTCTGAACTTTCGTTCAGAGCCTTAAATATGGCAGGGGTGGAGAGATTCGAACTCCCAACACGCGGATTTGGAATCCGCTGCTCTGCCAATTGGAGCTACACCCCTAAATTTTACTTATATCTAAAAAACCCCGCTAATCAGCGAGGTTTCTAAATAAGTGGCGGAGCGGACGGGACTCGAACCCGCGACCCCCGGCGTGACAGGCCGGTATTCTAACCAACTGAACTACCGCTCCGCACTGGTTAGACCTAAGTCTAAATTAAAAGCCTGGCGATGTTCTACTCTCACATGGGGAAACCCCACACTACCATCGACGCTATTTCGTTTCACTTCTGAGTTCGGAATGGGTTCAGGTGGGTCCAAAACGCTATGGTCGCCAAGCAAATTCTTAAAATTCGGAAAGCTGTTTGCGTTCTCTACACATTCAATTCGTTCTTGCTTTGAGTCCATCAAAACCCTTTGGGTGTTGTATGGTTAAGCC
>NZ_NPKW01000329.1:0-676 GCF_002265885.1 Vibrio sp. 03_296 | reverse complement strand
TAATTGTGAATATATCACTTTGAGCAACTTAAAGTCTGCTTTAGTATGAATTCATTCGGTGAGTAACCACCGACCATGATGGATGAATTTTAAGGAGAGCCCTGATGGCGAACTATTTCAATACTTTGAACCTTCGTGAGCAACTAGACCAATTGGGTCGTTGTCGTTTTATGGATCGCAGTGAATTCGCTACAGAGGACGGATTATCTAAAGGGTAAAAAAGTCGTCATCGTAGGTTGTGGTGCGCAAGGTCTAAACCAAGGTCTAAACATGCGTGACTCCGGTCTTGATGTTGCTTACGCACTGCGTCAAGCTGCGATTGATGAGCAGCGTCAATCATACAAAAATGCGAAAGAGAACGGTTTTGAAGTGGGTAGTTACGAAACGCTGATCCCTCAAGCTGATCTTGTTGTTAACTTGACGCCAGATAAACAGCACACCAATGTGGTGGAAACCGTAATGCCTCTGATGAAAGAAGGTGCAGCTCTAGGCTACTCACACGGTTTTAACGTTGTTGAAGAAGGCATGCAAATCCGTAAAGACCATGACGGTTGTTATGGTGGCGCCTAAGTGTCCTGGTACAGAAGTTCGTGAAGAATACAAACGCGGCTTTGGTGTTCCTACATTGATTGCTGTCCACCCAGAAAACGATCAAAGGGTGAAGGTTGGGACATTG
>NZ_NPKW01000328.1:0-656 GCF_002265885.1 Vibrio sp. 03_296 | reverse complement strand
GCAAAGTGATCGCCGCTGGTCTAGGTAAACGTCTTGAAAATGGTGAACGCGCGTCGATGGAAGTGAACGTCGGTGATGTGGTGATTTTCAATGACGGCTATGGCGTGAAAACAGAAAAAATGGATGGGAAAGAGTATTTGACCTCGTGTGATCATATGTGTTAGCCATCGTTGAGTAATGCATTTTAGTTGTGGTGAAAAGAGGAGAATATCATGGCTGMCAAAGATGTTTTATTTGCAATGACGCACGTCAAAAGATGCTGAAAGGGGTCAACCTACTGGCAGATGCAGTGAAAGTGACACTGGGCCCAAAAGGTCGCAATGTTGTGCTGGATAAGTCATATGGTGCACCAACCATCACTAAAGACGGCGTTTCTGTTGCCAAAGCCATTGAATTAAAAGACAAGTTTGAAAACATGGGACGCGCTAAATGGTGAAACAAGTGGTCGTCCAAAGCCAATGACGAAGCCGGGGATGGCACCACCACGGCGACGGTTATTGGCTCAAGCCCTGATCAACGAAGGGTTAAAAGCCGTTGCGGCAGGCATGAACCCTATGGATCTCAAACGCGGGATCGACAAAGCGGTGGATTCGGTCGGTCGAGAAGTTACGTGCGATGGCCCAGCCATGCAGCGACAAAGAATCGATCGACACAAG
>NZ_NPKW01000327.1:0-553 GCF_002265885.1 Vibrio sp. 03_296 | reverse complement strand
ATGACCTTAACACGTTTAGGACGTACCTATGTGGCTGACGGGTGATGAAGGCCTATGAAAAATGTACATGGACATCCTTGCCATTCGAAATGGTGACAAACCGAGACCGCAAAACTATCACACCATCTACTGGGATTTGGTGTTGAACTATGGGCAAAAACCCAAAGCCGATGGTGCAAGAATCTCATTGCAGAAAATGATGGAAAATCTGGGCTTCACCCAATCTGAGTTTCAACTTCTTAAACAAGCCCAACAAAACTCCGATGCTTTGGTGAACATGGAAGTCAAAGCGATGAATGCGGTGAAAGGGCTCTATCCGGATAGTTCTGGCAACTACACTCGTCGAGCTGAGCCGGATATGGCAATGGCAGCGAAACTCTTACACAGTAAAGAATATCACCAAGAAAAAGCCAAAATCATGGCGCCGATTGATGAGTTTTTAAAGAGCTTAGAAGCGCGAACCAGCCGTCAATTTGAAGCGGCGGCGCATGATGTAAGAACCACGGTGATGATTGGTAATGTGTCCCTCATTGTGGTGTTTGTGATTCGCGAT
>NZ_NPKW01000326.1:0-925 GCF_002265885.1 Vibrio sp. 03_296 | reverse complement strand
ATTGGGAGCATGCACGACGCTTTCAACCGCCTGTTGAGAGGGACTCGTAGGTTGAATCAAAATCGGCAGAAGATAAATCCCTAACCCGATACCACAAACCAACATCGCGATGTGAGAAATGATTAAAAGTCCGTATTCATGCTTCTGTGTCCTGCTTTTTTCTACCATCGATTTTTTAACGTGGTTCAACGTGTAACGCTTGGCGAATCAAAGATTGTCGTGACGATGGGTGATGTGCGTTTTAATTTGGGTGAATGAATAGAGAGTATACACCCAAGTGACTTTAAGATGCTGGGATCTAGGCGGTATCATCCACATCAAAGCTATACGCATCAAGAGAAAGAAAAGTCCGAAGGTTATCACCCTCGGACTAGATTAGAGCATTCAACATGGATCCTGATGGGGGATCAGGTACACTTTTGCTATCTTGTTTTTAAGACGGTAGAAGTCGGCCAAATCACCCGTGATCTGCTGACCGTTGATGTCGAGCATCATCAGCGTATTTTCGCCAACGAAGTATTGGTTCAGTGAACCCTCTCCTTCCAATGTCACCACACTGCCACTCTCATCCCAGTTAAAGTGGCCTTCAGACTTGAACGTACCATCTTGTTTGCCTTGGTAAGTTTCTTCTWAAACGTAACTGCCATCGTTGTTCAATGTTAAGGTCACATCGATACCGCTACAATCGGCGCAAGGTAGAGTGCCGGTATACGTACCATTCCAGTCCAATGCGTTTTTCGCATTGTGCGCTACTATCGACAAACGTTTCAGTGGTTACAACATCCGTACCCGCAGATTGGTTTGACTCCACCACGACAACGGGCTTGTGTTCTCCTTCGCTAGGCGTGGCTGCAGGGGCTTGTGCTTGCTTGTCATCTTGGCAGCCGCTAAAAGAATCACCACACCACCTAACGCTAACATTGTC
>NZ_NPKW01000325.1:0-466 GCF_002265885.1 Vibrio sp. 03_296 | reverse complement strand
AAACACATCAGGAGATATGGTCAAATTAAGTAATAAGTACAATCTCAATAGAGATAGTTTACCTCAACTAAAATCCGAGTGTTCTACACACTCGGATGTTTTAGCATATTTCTAGCCCTAAATATTGTGAGTATATTACTCTTGGGTTTAGGCATGTTTAAAAAGGAAAATATATGCTCATAAAACTAGTTTTAGGCATTCTGCTTGAGCTATATATTAGGCCCCCTCATTCCAACACACCATCCCATTACTCCCATCAATCTCAACTCTGTGATCTTGCTGCTTTCTCTATGCTTTTCCTGTTGAAAGTTTGTACAAGGCTGTCATTATCTACCACAAAATAAATGGGTTACATTTTGCGCCGTTTTTATGGGTGCGATGTGACCGTAATAAGGACATCAAATGGGTGTGTCACCTATCGAGGTATACCATGCAATTTTCTACAATTCTCGCGCTGCTGTTGGCC
>NZ_NPKW01000324.1:0-909 GCF_002265885.1 Vibrio sp. 03_296 | reverse complement strand
CACCGAGTCACTCGATTATTTCCGTAAAAACGAGTATCAAAAAAACGGTGAAAAAAGCGCAGAAAGCGGTGCGATCAACACCATGCTTCATACTCTCCTTCATGAAGCTGGCCACGCCTACATTGCCGATCAAAACATCGCCATTTTGGGGAAAGAAGAAGATGCCGTGGACAATTTTGCCACTTTATTGCTGATCGATTACGTCGAAAATGGCGATGAGATTGCCATCAGCGCAGCTGACATGTTTGCTTTTTGAGTCAGAAGACAAACCGGAGTAGCTGACGATTTGGATGAACTATATTGATGAACACAGCTTTGATTTGCAGCGCTACTTTGCCACGCTCTGTTTGGTCTATGGCAGCAATCCTGAGCGGCATCCCAACCTACTTGATGAAATAGAAAAAGAGTACCGCCAAGAGCGCACTGAGTTTTGCCAAGCGAACTATCAAACCCTCAGTGACAACTGGCATCGCTATCTCACTAGTGCGCCTGAGTAAACCGAACCCACCATAATCAATCGGATGCACAATTCATAGCCTCGAAAAATGATGAGAAACAAAATAATAACAATCTCATCATTTTTATTTCATAAACCTACCAATTTCTACATTACCTTGGCGAAGGATTGGCTAAGCTTAAAGCATTATTACAGAACACTGACTACGCTATTCAGTTTAACAATGCTGCTGTGACGCAAGGAAAGTTGCTATGAATTTAACCATAAGAAAAAGATTGTATATTTTGTCAATCGTACCCGTTCTAACCATCGCACTTGGGATGATGTGGTTTACCTACTTGAAAACCACTTCATATAACGATCAACAAGTTGAAATCACACGCGACAATATGATGCGTATGAAAAAGAGGACTGAAGAATTATCTTAGCAGATGGCAAAATCTGCTGTTCAG
>NZ_NPKW01000323.1:0-1027 GCF_002265885.1 Vibrio sp. 03_296 | reverse complement strand
ACAGCATTACCGCCGCCGCCGACCAACCCCAACGACTTTAATTACAGCATCGTCAGACAWTTCCATCATCGGTTCAAACATGTGTTATCTTCCGTTTTCCTGCAACTCTCAGTTAAACTCTTTTGTATCCAATTACGCAGCTTGCCAAACAAGCCAGTAGTAACTGCCGAACGTTTAGGCTCGTTGTAGTCACTATCATCGCTTGAGCGCATATCTCGTGCGTAATGAAGTAATCCAACTGCCGTGGAATGATTACGGCTCTTTTACATAATCAGTTAAGCCACTCRCTTCTAGTGGCTTACCAACGCGAACTTGATTGCGGAACACTCGCTCCGCACATTCTACTAAACCTTCAATTTGGGCTGCCCCTCCGGTGAGGACAACTCCCGCAGCAAGATGGTGCTTAATTCCATCTTCACGCAGCTTCATTTGAACAGATTCAATAGTTTGGTTAACTAATCCCATAAGTTCAGAATAGCGCGGTTCAATCACCTCAGATAAAGTTTGACGTTGCAAACTCCGAGAGGGACGCCCACCAACGCTGGACGGTACCGTATCATCCTTGCTGACTAGCTCACTCAGAGCACAGCCATATTTCACTTTGATCTCTTCGGCATCACTCACGGGTGTACCAAAGGCAAAAGCGATGTCGCTGGTGACAGCATTGCCAGCATAAGAGAACACTTCAGTGTGTCGAAGTGCACCGCCCGTCCAGATTGCTACGTCCATGGTGCCTGCGCCGATATCGACCACACACACACCACGCTCTCTTTCATCTTCTGTAATGACCGCATTGCTTGCCGCCAAACCAGAAAAGACAATTTGCTCGACTTTAACACAACGCTCTACCGCTTAATTATATTACGCGCCATGTCGTTGTGGCAGGAAATAAGATGAACACTTACTTCCATTCTCACGCCAGACAAACCAAGAGGGTTTTTAATGCCTTCTTGATAATCGATAGTGAACTCTTGTGGAATCACATGAAGGATTCTCTGCTCATCACCGATTTTAATGGATTTAGCTG
>NZ_NPKW01000322.1:0-1096 GCF_002265885.1 Vibrio sp. 03_296 | reverse complement strand
AAGCAACATCGGCTTGCTCGACGGAGTTCACGGGCAAGAAGAAGGCCGTTTTTACCAGGCAGGTTGATGTCCATAATCATCCAGATTAATACTATTTTCAGACAGCATGTGGTGCATCTCATCACCGTTGACTGGCTTCAAATACAGCATATCCCTCTGCTTCAAAAATACTCTTAAGAGTGTTACGAGTTACTTGCTCATCTTCGACGATAAGAATCTGCGGGGTTTGCATTGGCGGTACCTAAATTTGTGACAAAATTGTACGAATAGAATAAATTCTAGGCAAAAACATAACATACAGGTAATGATTTTTTGATAATAAAACAAAGTGATCAAAAAACAACTTCTTTAAGTTAATCTGCCTTCCGTGGGTTCTCGCCAAATGTATACAGTATCCAACTGTTACTGGATTATTCTACTGGGTCTGTTTACCTTTCGACGCCTTTCGTCTGGTGTGGAAAGGTAATCATCCCAAGGCTTTTGTGCGGATTCTATAATGTTAACAGCATGCTAACAATGAACAAATGTTAATTCCATTCACTTTGTTGATTTATATCAATTGATGAAATGTAACAATTATTAATCGATGGAGACTTATGATAAATAATGGTGAAACAACTGTAGATGCGTCATTATGGCATGCCTATTCAGCTCTTTTTCCATTTTAATGACGAATGGCAAAGCGATTGTTTGCCATTATTACAGCATGGAACCCTGCGAAGCATTTGCAGTCAAAAAAAGAGAATTGCATAAGTAATCAGAAGCTAAAAACAAAGATTAACACGCTACGCTTTTGTTCAGTTTTAGTCGCCGATAAGGCGTGCTGCTGGAGCGAAGAAAGTTTTGCCGTCGAGATAAATTTGAATTACGCACTAAACTTAGCAAGAGAGTTCCAACAAAACGYGATTTATTTTGTTGAACAAGGAGAGCTTTTTTAGTGTCTTGCTTGAGTGATGAAAGGAAAGAATCACTGGGCCGTTKGACCAGCGCATCAGATAAGAAATTTTGAATTCGAGCCGCATGTGTGATGTGGCAAAAATTTTCTCAAGGAGGATATATGAAGGACATTACCCCGGATATCTGTGATCAACATGAA
>NZ_NPKW01000321.1:0-626 GCF_002265885.1 Vibrio sp. 03_296 | reverse complement strand
CGGTGGATCAACCGAACTTAGCCTCCAGTATCCAGATTGGCGACGTAATGCACAAACCGCTTTAATATCAAAAGTTAAGGCTTAACATTTGCGTCCATTTCCGTAAGATAACAAGCCTGCTCCCATGGCACAGCTGGATAGCGCAGCCCCCTCCTAAGGGGCAGGTCACAGGTTCAAATCCTGTTGGGAGCGCCATCTTACTCAAGCTAAGCGTCAACGATGCTATGCTTTTTTTTCGTCAAGTGCTTTCCTATTGTTCAGAAAAAAATGGGCAACTTTTCATTTTGCTACTTTAATTATTACTAATATTTCCTTACTCTAACCCATATTAATAAAATTATTAGTTACCGTTATGACTAAGAGCAATCTGATAACTAACACTGGGCATCGTTTCATTTCAAAAGGCAAAACTGCCTTTAAAATTCATATCCATACACCTGACGATAAGGTGCTGCATCGTTCGATTGGATTTGTAAAACTTGGGGAAAAGAAAGCGCTACAAAAAGCGATTAAAATGCGCAATAGAACTGGGAAGAGAGATGTGGGGGAAATTCTGGCGACGCCTAATGAAAGATCCGTACTTAATGACTCGCCTGCCTCATAGTTTAGAGCCAAAGATCGTGCAC
>NZ_NPKW01000320.1:0-1198 GCF_002265885.1 Vibrio sp. 03_296 | reverse complement strand
TCTTTCTTGCTATGAGTGGTGCCAAGCAGAATATGCAGGCTCTGCAACTACGAGCGAACAACCTAGCCAACGTGAGCACAACAGGGTTTCGTGCAGATTTAGCGCAAGCTCGTTCAATGCAAGCGTACGGTGACGGGCTACCTACTCGAGTTTTCAGCATGACAGAGCGCCCAGGACATAAATSTTTTGCTCAAGGCAGTGTGATCACCACAGGCCGTGAACTCGATATTACGATTGAGGGAAATGGTTGGATTGGGGTGATGGATAAACTAGGCAAAGAAGGGTTAACCCGTAACGGTAATCTGAAAGTCGATCAAAATGGACTACTGAGCAATGCCATGGTGATGTTGCCTTGGGGAAGGTGGTGCACCCATTACCATTCCTCTTCCTGTGAGCAAAATTGAAATCGGCCGCGATGGTACGATCTCGGTCTTACCTCAAGGAGCGCCAGCGGAAGAGATGGAAGAAATCGATACGTATTAAGCTGGTCAAGACCAATGACAGTGCTTTGTTTAAAGACACCAATGGCCTGTTCCGCCACAAGGAACCCAATCAGCCGTACGAAGCGGATCCAACCGTGCAAATCATGACAGGTGCCATTGAGGGCAGCAACGTGAATGCTGTTGGTGAAATGACGGCTCTGATTGACCTGCAACGTAATTGAGATGCAGTAAATGATGAGCACAGCAGAAGAGATGGACAAGTCGTCTGATTCTCTGCTTCGTATGAGCTATAGAATTAGAGGTCACCAGATTATGCATCCGGCACTATGGTAGGTAAAACGGGGCTTAGACGCTCAACAAACCAAATATCGCGACAATTTCAAACAACTTAAGCGAACGCCTCAACCATCGGTTTTAAAAAGGGTCGAGCGGTGTTTGAAGATCTSTCTCTACCAAAATATTAACCAACCTGGTGGTCAATCTTCTCAGAATACTCAACTGCCCAGTGGTTGATGTTAGGTGCGGGCTCAAAAGTGGTCGCAACACAAAAGTGCATACACATGGTAACGCCAAACCACCACCATGCGTGGATCTCATGGTAGAAGGGGATGGCTTTTCCAAATCACCATGCCGACGGCAACATTGGTTACTCCCGCAATGGCCAGTTCACTCTGAACGGTGAAGGTGTCGTGGTCACATCCGGTTCGGGTTACCCATTAGAGCCTGAAATTGTGATCCCTGAAGACGCGATTTCC
>NZ_NPKW01000032.1:0-1575 GCF_002265885.1 Vibrio sp. 03_296 | reverse complement strand
AATGTTTTGAAGTGTATTTGTATTCATAATAAGCTAACTCTTGCTTGCGAAATGCGGGCTCGAGACCCAGAAGACTATTCGAGTGTGATGCTTGGAGTTCTATCTGATGTTCGTTCTTGTTATCGGTCTCTCAATAGAGGAGCCAGCGTTCAATCGAACTATCAGATAGAGAACTTTAGTTGCAGCTAAAGTCTGGGTCTCACCTTACCCTGATTCGTTAGTTATTATCCATACAAACTGTTCAAGAGTGATTCAGCACGCGTGGCATTTTTGGTATGCGTTGATTTTGGTGTTGAAGTGCCATGCGGTGGCTTGGTCATTGCGTGCTTCACACCTTAACAGGGCGTTATGCAAATATTCAAATCAGCCCATTTCTCAGTGCTTATGTCTTAGGCTTTGGATGTAAATAAAATGGCTAACTGGCCAAAGCATTCTGGTAAACTGCGTCCAAACTAAGCGGTATTATTAGGACCAAAGCAATGAGCCAAGATCAGCCAAACAACCCTTTACATGGATTAACGTTAGAGAAAATCCTTGTTCGCTTACAAGAGCACTATGGTTGGGAAGGGTTAGACAGAGAAATTCAAATTAACTGTTTTTACAGCAATCCATCAATCAAATCTTCTCTCAAGTTTTTGCGTCGCACACAGTGGGCGAGAGACAAGGTTGAGGCTTTGTATATAGATACGTTTTGCCGTTAGAACATTTGCATAACAAAGCGTTTAAGCGGGATTCATGCCGCATGGCATTTTTGGTTTGCAGTGAGTTTTTGTGGTGAAAGTGGTGTGCGGAAACTTGGTTTAGGCGGCATTCACCCCTTAACGCGGCGTTAGGCGCTATTCACTTTAGGATTAGGGATGAACGTAGAATTTAAAGTGATCAATTTGGCGCAAGATTATGATTTTTGCGTAGCTGCTCGAAAGGATGCTTACTATTGCAGTTTCGAGACCTTTTCGGGTTTTGATGATTTCATAGCAGGTTATCGAGAACGAGTTCAAGAAAGGCAATCTGGAGCAGGTTGGTTTTACATCCATATCTGGTTGGGTGGAAAATTGGTAGGGCAGTTAGAGTTTCGTTCTTTTTCACCCGAGCCAGAGACCGGTTATGTTCACTTGGTTTACTTGTTACCTGAAGTTCGCGGTTCTGGTTTGGGCCAGCAAGTTCAGGTCTACCTCGAATCAGAATTGGCACGAGCTGGCTGTAATCGTGCTGTGCTTTCCGTGAGTAGAACGAACGCAAGGGCGTTAAGGTTCTATAAGCGTAATGGTTGGGTATATTGTTGCCCTAATCCGAAGCACGATGAAACCGATTTTTACCAATTACAGCTGCGCGCCTAACAAACGAGTATGGCGTCAATAGTTAATTTTTCGCCATATTTTCATTCCACATAGTTCCGTCTCTTAGCATTGAATTCAGGATCACAACCATCTTTCTAACACAGGCAATGATGGCTACTTTTTTGGGTTTTCCTGCTTCCAGTAATCGCTGATATGTGGTCTTAAAAACAGGGTTAGATTGCATTGCAGACATCATCGCCATATACAGGACTGTACGCACCTGAGCGCGCCCACCTTG
>NZ_NPKW01000319.1:0-1028 GCF_002265885.1 Vibrio sp. 03_296 | reverse complement strand
GGCGTGGTAAAGGTTTCCGCGTGGGTGGCGATGAGTTTATTTTAATTGGCAAAGCGTCTCAGCAAGAGGTTGAAGAAGCGTTTGAACGCTTTAGCCGAATTCGACTTGAGCAGCATATTGCCGGAAAACCATTGATCATCAGCTCTTCGATTGGCTTGTCCGCGAGACGGGAGCGGGCCATGAGCTTGCAAAAAGCGCTGCATCTGGCTGATGTCGACATGTACCAGAGCAAGAATGAACAACGTGAGATGGGTTATTCTTAACCTCTCCCATTTGAAAGTGGTGTTTGCACAAGAGTTAAGCTAGTCGCTCACCTCATCATGGATTATTGCCGAATTGGGGTTGCAATCTTGGGGGGATGCTTAATAATCGTGCCCACATTGAGCGAAATGCTTGATAAACGAATCTATGGGGCTCTGGTCCTCTCGCAACAATAGTTCGTGAACTCGGTCAGGTCCGGAAGGAAGCAGCCGCAGCGAATGACTTGTGTGCCGGGATGTGGCTGGGGTCCCACCCATTAAAAAAGCCGCCTTTTTGCGGGCTGGCTTTTGCTTTTAGTCTCATTCTATTTCTGGAAAGCTTTGGCTAGTTTTCTAGTTTTCTAGTTTTCTAGTTTTCTAGTTTTCTAGTTTCTAGTTTCTAGTTTTCTAGTTTCTAGTTTTCTAGTTTTCTAGGTTCCTGGCTTGCTAGTCCCTAGTCCCTAGTCCCTCGCTTTTACTCTCAGCCCCCTAACTTCCCGCAAAAGAGAAATTAGAGGGCGAAATTGCCTTAGCGGGTCGTATTGGTAAAGACCACTTTCCCTCGGCTGATGGTTTGTTTGGACCTGTAAGTCTTTTAACATCGCGCTCTCCACTTTGAGAGGATTCTTATCTAGCAGAATGAAATCGGCGTTTTCCCCACTTCGATACTGCCTTTCATTGCTTCTTCAAAATGTTGGTAAGCGGGCCAAATGGTCATCGCTCTCAATGCGGTGTAGGCATCAACGCGCTGATCGGGACCGAGCACTTTGTTTGTACGGGTGGTGCGGT
>NZ_NPKW01000318.1:0-773 GCF_002265885.1 Vibrio sp. 03_296 | reverse complement strand
ATAAACCCAACGGATATTTTGAATATGGCTCAAAAAAGGTTACCAAGCTAATGAAGTTAGTATTTTTTTCTGTGTGGTTTTGCGTTGTGTTTTAGCCAAGCATCTTTTTCTAAAGATAACTTTCAGAGAAATGAATACAACTTGGGTGGGATATTAGACGTAACTAAAATTGATGCAAATAATGATTCGATCGAGGATTTTATTTTAGCAGCAAACCAAATCACGGTTGAGAACAGTGATCAGACGTATGTCATTGCTTCAAATCTAGATGAGATACAATGCAAAGCTCATGTTAACTCTGACCCAAAGAAACATAGTTAGTCTGATTTTACATGGCCAGTCAAGAGAAGTGCATCATCTTTCCCAGGCTCATTTGATCCTGCCATGTGTGGGCGATTTTCATGGCGCAAAATATGGCATGTCATTTATTTCTCAACAGGCGTTATCGTAAAAGCTTAGGGTATGATTTGGTTTCTGACCCCAACCAGATGCTCGTGGTAATACCAACAGAAGCTGGTAATCGATGACATACTTATATTGGACAGGGGAATCGCTCACTACAAGCTCTTTTATCCCCCAGAAGAACCCTAAAAGAAGGCCATCGTTTGATGCTTCTTTTATACTAGTTAACCCTTCGTTTTACCCGACAGTGTCAGCAGCACAGTGGCACTTGCTCACATCGATCGAACTGCTTTCGTCTGGTCTGTGTGTCACCGATGTGGCGTATTGGCTGGAGTTTGCCTCACACAGTGCCTTTATCGCCTTTTTCAAAA
>NZ_NPKW01000317.1:0-826 GCF_002265885.1 Vibrio sp. 03_296 | reverse complement strand
TTTTATCTTTATTTTTCAATAAGTAAAGTATAAACCCTTTCCATTCTTGCCGTATTTCCTCTTCATGTAACACTCCTATCCGCCACGGAAAAGCCGCTAAAACTGGTTAAACATTATTCTTTAACTCGGATCACACCTTTCACTCTTTCCCACTGAGAATTCGTGATCAAGTTAAAGTAAAACGTTTTCACCAATTCTATTTAGTAAAAGTTTTACTAATATATTTTCCAGATATCCAAATCTCTATTTAACAGAACGTCGGCGGATCCTTTGATCGAAGTCGCCGAGGGGAGAAAAAACGTGACACTGGGAAAACTTCCTCATTTACATGAGAACAAGAATGGCGCCGCGTGCGTACTTCTTCTCCTATGATACCGTTCAACAAGCTCAAACCTTTCAGCGTGAGTTGAGCAGCCGCTTTATGCTGCTAAGTGGTCAGTGGCAATTTCATTACTTCAGCAACCMATGCTGGTACTGATGAGTTTACTCGMAACCATGAACGACTGGGGGCACATTACCGTACCCAACATGTGGCAAATGGAAGGCCACGGCGATCTTCAATACACAGACGAAGGTTTCCCATTCCCAATTGATGTGCCTTTTGTACCAACCGACAACCCAACGGGCGCTTATCAACGCACCTTCACTTTGGGCCCTCAATGGGACGAAAACAAACCATCATCAAGTTCGATGGCGTAGAAACCTACTTTGAGGTGTACGTCAACGGCCACTATGTCGGTTTTAGTAAAGGCAGCCGTCTTACTGCAGAGTTCGACATTTCTGCCTACGCACAACAAGGCGAAACTTGCTCTCTGTGCGAGTGATG
>NZ_NPKW01000316.1:0-425 GCF_002265885.1 Vibrio sp. 03_296 | reverse complement strand
CTTCCATAAATGACGCTCAACCATTCTAGGTTGATGACCGAAAACTTGGGCAGAGAAAAACGCTCTGCCCTTCACCCTGCCCGCCCCCATAACAACTCTAATGGCTGGCAGATTATTTTCATTCACTGATCCATTTTTTGTTTTACTGCAGACGGATACGGGAGGAACTATGTCTGAATCACTGCGTGGCACCATWGAGATAMTTGCTTGCTGTCGATGACCTTTGCGGCGGTTTTCAACGTGCGCAATATCGTCAACAACAACATCGAACTGGGCTCAGCTCTGCCCCCATTTTTCTCTTAGCAACCGTGGTCTATTTCATTCCATTCGTTTTTATTATTGCCGAATTTGTTTCTGCTAATAAGAACTCAGAATCCGGCATGTATGACTGGTTGAAAAAGCCTTTAGGCAGCAAAGCCGCTTAT
>NZ_NPKW01000315.1:0-2066 GCF_002265885.1 Vibrio sp. 03_296 | reverse complement strand
TATTTTCGAACAAAGCTTGGACCAATGAATTTCGTCGCTTTGCCATGAATAGTCTTAAAGTCTCGATTGCGGCCGCCATCGTTGCAGTGATTGTCGCATTGATCGTCAATTCAATCATCGATTACACAATCAGAAAACCAGCTTGGCGTGTATTCGTTTATCGTCATTGGGGTATGCGGTGCCAGGTACCGTATTGGCGATTGGCATCATGGTGCCTGTTTTGTCTATGGATCACTTGGTCAATGATGTTGCGAAATACATGGGATGGGCAGACCAGGTCTGATTTTCTCAGGTACCATTTTGCGATCATTTTTGCCATGGTCGTGCGTTTTCTTGCGGTGGCGATTGGCAGTATTGAAGTAGTTTAATAAATCTCACCTTCGCTCGATATGGCATCACGCACCATGGGCTGCCATGCCAATGCCATGTTATGGCGTGTGCATTTCCCGTTGATCAAACGCGGCATGCTGATTGCGGGATTGTTGGTATTTATTGAGTCGATGAAAGAGCTGAATGCTGCGCTGCTACTGCGCCCATTCAACTTTGAAACCTTGGCCACCTATGTTTACAACTATGCCTCCGACGAGCGTTTGGAGCTGGCCGCATTACCGGCGGTGTTGTTGGTGTTGGTTGGCTTGATCCCCCTTGTTATCGTTAACCGTTCACTGGAGCAGAGTCAACTAATGAGTTGTGCACTATCGATAAAAACCTGACTTGTCAATACGATGCTCAAACGGTGCTTGAGTCACTCTCTCGTRGAAGTGGAACAAGGGCAGATTGTTTGTTTACTTGGGGCCAGTGGTTGCGGAAAAACCACTTTATTGAAARSCATCGCAGGGCTGCTGCCTCTCTCTTCGGGAGAGATGAGTTTAAACTGCATGATGATCGATAATGGTGAGCATTGGGTTCCACCTGAGCAGCGTAATATCGGCATGATTTTCCAAGATTATGCGCTGTTTCCTCACCTTACCGTGGCAGAGAATGTGGCGTTTGGTTTGCGCGGTTGGAGCAGTGAAGCTCGCCAGAGCAAAGTCAAAGAAATGCTAGAGTTGGTGCATTTGTCTCCTTTTGCTGATCGTTACCCGCACCAGCTACTCGGGTGGCCAACAGCACGAGTGGCGATTGCTCGTTCGTTGGCGTACAAGCCAGATTTGCTCTTGCTCGATGAACCGTTTTCGAACATCGATACGCAAGTACGCCATGAACTTGATTGCGGAGATTCGTAAAATTTTAAGCAGCAAGGCGTACAGCATTTCGTTACGCATAGCCGAGAAGAAGCGTTTGCCTTTGCCGATAAATGGCGGTGATGAATCATGGTGTGATTGAACAATATGGCACCGCTTCTGAGCTTTATTACAAACCGTCGAGCGAAGTTTGTTGCCGATTTCCTTGGTGGCGGCAGTTATCTACCTGCCAAGCGTTTGTCTGAATCTGAATTTGAAACCCACTTGGGCGTCGTCGAAGCCACCGCGCAGCAATCGATTTTGATTAATGATCAGTGTGAGTTGTTGTTGCGYCCTCAGCACATTCAAATCAGTGCCGCAGAGGAAAGCAGTATCCGTATTATGGAGCAGCAATTTATGGGTGATCACTGCCGCTATGTGATCGAAGCCAATGGAAATAAGCTGACTCGCCAGTTCGGCAGAAGCACTCAATATCGGGCAAATGGTGTCAGTGAAAGTCGACACGCAAGGCATTTTGGCTTTTAACTCTGTTAACAAAGAAAAAGCCCGACCAAAATTGGATCGGGCAAAGGTACGTTATCTCATCGCTTTGTCGAGTGATGTTTAAAGGGCTAAAAACTCTTTAAATTGATTAACGACCAGTTCGGCAGTCTCTTTATCCTGCATCTCAGCAAAAATGCGCAGCAGTGGCTCAGTGCCGGAGAAGCGAGCTATCACCCAGCCTCCGTTTTGAAGTACACTTTCGCCCCATCGTCATAACTGACTTTTCGATCTCAAAGCCAAATTCAGGCAACTGTTTTTGACATAAATTTGTCGTACAGCGATTGTTGGCCGCTGGTTTGAACTTGCAATCACCTTCTGCCATGTAGGCATAGCCGTACT
>NZ_NPKW01000314.1:0-1097 GCF_002265885.1 Vibrio sp. 03_296 | reverse complement strand
CAAATTTGAAGGGGACAAACTGATATTGCCCTGTTACCGTCGTATTAGCCTGGTCACCATTAATGTAGGCCTCAACAGCAACCGTTTTAGTTTGGTTCACAGTGAGTGACAATATCTGTTCAAGAACACCATTAACCGATGTCAATTGCTGCGGCACACCATCAACGAGCACCGTCACCGATCCCGAGAAATTTGTTGCTAAAACACATATCAGCACACGAACAGTCGGCGTTAGGGTTTCGCAGGTCAACGCGATATCACTACTTGGAACAAGTTCTAAAGTATAATTTGAACTTGGTGTCAGACACGCCCCCTCTCCAATAATTTTAATGTTTCCGGTGCTCATCGTTAATCGATTCGTTGTTACTGCTCCGCGTAACGTAATCGGGTTACTGAACGTCACACGACTMCCCTAAATCTGCGCAGCAAAATCCGATGTAGGAGTATTGAAGTTAAATGTGGCAGTTGGTCCGTAAATGATCATATCTTTTAGCCCGCCTAGATCATTCATGATGGTTGTGTTGTTTTGAACAAATGAATTCACAACATAGAGAACAACCCCYTTCAAAACTGAACTTTCCACCAGTCCCTGAAAAAGTGATATCTCGGAAAGCGTAGCGACCGTTGGCTTTTAAGACTGTTTCAACCTGCCCCCAGGATTGTAACTTCTCACTTCCGTTCCATACGGTCCACCAACATCATTAAACACAACTTTAAACGAAAGGGTGATTATAGCCATTTACTATCAGTGTATTCAACGGTTTAAGAATGGTAATTGTAACTTCATTACTGCCACTGTTTGAGTAGCTACAATAATTTCCATCGCAGATACTTGCGTAGTTCCATTGATCAATAGATAAACTTGCAGTACTGGTAAACGAAGGCGAAATKGGGCTAGGTGTTCCCGCCTTTAAACCACCACTAGCACAACTACCGACATCACATGCTCCAGATAATCCTGCATGATAGGAAATAGTGTCAAAACCGACTTTTAGAGCTCCGTTCGTCTAAGTACGCATTAACGTAGTCTGTTGACCAACCAGATATTGAGCTGCCATTATTTTCAATATTCAATTCACTGCCCGACTTCCAGCTTT
>NZ_NPKW01000313.1:0-1044 GCF_002265885.1 Vibrio sp. 03_296 | reverse complement strand
CAGCACAAGACCCGCGTTTTCTTTCTCTTTACGTTTACCACGCAACTCTTTGGCGTAGGTTGCTACTTCCATCACGTGCTCGTAGCCAATGTAAACGGGCACTAAGGTGACTGGGCGATTTAGCCCACGCAGCATCGCTTGAATGGTCATTGCCAACATGCCAGTTTTGGCTGGCAGTAAACGACCCGTGCGCGAGCGGCCACCTTCTGAGAAGTATTCTACCGAGTAACCTTTGGCAAAGAGCTCTGCCAAATATTCGCGGAAAATGGTCGAATAAAGACGATTGCCTTTGAAGCTACGACGAATAAAGAACGCCCCACCGCGGCGGAAAATCGGACCCGCAGGGAAGAAGTTGAGGTTTATGCCCGCGGCAATATGCGGCGGCACCATCCCTTCGTGATAAAGCACGTAAGAGAGTAATAGGTAGTCCATGTGGCTGAGCAGTGGCCAAGGCACATAGGCACAATCGTCATGACCATCTTGCGCTAGACGACGCACCGTCGCGGCGTTGTTGATGTTAACGCCCCTGATAGAGCTTGTTCCAAAGCCATCCCGAGCAGCGCGCTTGTTTCACCAAGGAGTAGGAGAAGTCTGCTGCAATCTCATCCATGATGTCTTGCGCTTCTTTACGCGCTTTCTYCATCTGAGATGTTTTTGCTTTTGCTTCTTCCTCAATCGCTTGCTCAATGGCTGGCGATTTCATCAAACGAGCGAACAGAACTTGGCGTGAAGGCAAGTCCGGGCCAGAAGCCGCCAGTTTTTGACGCGAGAAGTGAATGCGTGCTACGCGCGCCAACTTGTGGGCAATCGAGCTATCGGTGCCGTGTGATTGCGCCATGTAACGCAGTGAGACCACAGGACTAAAGCGCACAAGGCAATCACGGCCGGCGGTGATCACCGCTTTGGCTTTTTGCAGGCCATTCATCGCTTGTAGGTAAGGCTTATTGTTGCCTTTCTTTACCCGGCTTACGTCCCCCACAATTACAGTGGCAGGGATCACTTGAACATCCAGTTCGCTGTCTTCCGCGTGCAGTGTCAGCAGTY
>NZ_NPKW01000312.1:0-1003 GCF_002265885.1 Vibrio sp. 03_296 | reverse complement strand
ATTGATGCCAGTTGCGCTTAAAATGCTTAACGAATGGCAGCAGTATCAATTACAAAACCGTCATTCAGAAACCGAACTCAAAGGGGAAATACGCTTATTTTGTTCCGTCACCGCCAGCTATAGCCACTTACCAGAACTTCTTTCTGAATTTCGACTACAACATCCTTTCATTGAATTCAAAATATCTACCGGTGATCCTGCACAAGCCATGGATAAAATACTGAATGGAGAGGCTGATATTGCTATTTCCGCCAAGCCAGACACAGTACCTGCAAAAGTGCTTTGAGCCCATCAGTCGAAATTCCGCTCTCTGTAATTGCCCCTCAAGGAGTGAGCAGTTTCACGGATGAAATGAATAGCGATAAACCTGATTGGTCTTCGATCCCCTATATAGTTCCTGAAGCCGGTACCGCTAGAGAAAGGGCTAATACTTGGTTTAAGAAAATGAAAATTAAACCCAATATTTATGCTCAGGTTTCAGGTCATGAAGCGATTGTGAGTATGGTCGCTTTGGGATGTGGGATCGGTATTGCGCCAGATGTTGTGATCAATAACAGCCCAGTCAAAGAGAAATACAGAGATTAAAAGTCGACTCCCATTAAACCTTTTGAACTGGGAGTATGCTGCATCAAATCTCAGCTCGAAAATCCCCTAATTCAAGCCTTGTGGAAAGTCGCTGAAAGTAAATACATCGTGATTTAATACCAATCTAAGAAAAACATGATGGTTTTATACCAACCTAACTAAAAAATATGAACTAATTGAGGCTGTTACTTCTTCGTGATAAATGACACTATGGACAGTCTCAATAACATTGATTTCAAAAAACTTACTAGACCAACAAAAAATCTATTCAAAATAGAAAGTGCGAATTGCTCGCATTGGCCCACTTTAAAGATGGTTACTCTCGAACCCAAATTGCTAAGTTCCTTAAGGTAAGCAGAACCAGTGTGAATCAATGGGTACAAACATTCCTTGAAGAAGGGCTTGAAGGACTGCAAGA
>NZ_NPKW01000311.1:0-816 GCF_002265885.1 Vibrio sp. 03_296 | reverse complement strand
CATGCCGATTTGATGGCCAAAGCGCACCAGCTGCAGGTAATGCCGCTGCCCTTTAAGCTAAATAAGTTGCCTATCTACATGACATGGCACCATAGCCAACAACAAGATTCAGGACATCAATGGCTTAAGAGCGCCCTGATGCAAGTAACCGCGACATTTCGTACGAAATTGAAGGCTAAAGCCAAAATAGGATTAAATAAAACTAAATTTACTTTTCTAGGTTTAGTCTATCGATTGTTTAATCCGCACTCATTAATCTCTCCTTAACGACGGTCGCTCAAACGCGCCGCTATAAGAGAGGAGATAACAATGTAAAACTTAAAAAAATCGATTGTATCGCTAGCGATTATCGCCACTCTATCCCCAGCCCTGACGTTCGCAGCCGCAACCAGCAGCGAGCCTAAACAAGCGTCTTCATTCACCATCGAGAAAAATAACCAACTCAAAAGCTACCTCGACTTCGCCAATCAAAGTGATTTTGAAGATGCCTCGCGCGGCTACATTGCCACGTGGCCAGAAAAAACCATCAAAGAACGCCAAAGGCAATGTGATTTGGGACTTTGCAGCAAATACGACTTTGTTGAACAAGAGAAGAACATTCAAACCGTCAACCCTTCACTGCTGCGCCAAGCAAAACTGAACAACATCGATGGCCTGTTTAAAGTGAAAGAGGGCATTTACCAAGTGCGCGGTTTTGATCTCTCAGTGATGACCTTTATCCGTGGTGACAAAGGTTGGGTCGTGATCGACCCACTCATTCACCAGAAACCGCAGCGGCTGGCCTGAAATTGCTGCGTGACAAAGTGGAAGATGCGC
>NZ_NPKW01000310.1:0-559 GCF_002265885.1 Vibrio sp. 03_296 | reverse complement strand
AGACGAGGTCGGTGGCTTTGCGCATGCGATTATAGTTGCTGCATATTGCCCAGTAAAAAACGGTTGCCTGAACAGGCGGCGAGCAATTCATGAAAGTCCGCGCTTAGGTTGAACAAATCGCTGGCGTTGACGGTGTCTGGCTGTTGAATCGCTTGCAGATGGCGCTCGCGACACTGCTGTAACGCATTGAGATCGGCTGACCAACTTGGTTCGAGCAAGCCTGCGGGTTCGAAAATCAGCCGACATCGGTAGCTTTCGGTGTGCCTTTCCAGCGTATTGAGAACGCCGTCGAGGTGCCACTTATAGCCGGGGCTTCGGCGCAAAATGCCATCATTTTCGAGCAAGCGGAGTACGCTTTGTATCTCGCCTCGATTGGCGTTGTAGCGCTCTTGAAGCTCCTTTTCTAGAAACGCCGCGCGATCTCCCCAAAGAAGAGATCCATCAGCAACCTAAGATACAGTTTCTCCTGACGAGATGCTTTATTGTCGGCATTCTCGTTGGTTTGAATGGAGTGAGCATCGATCTGCAACGTGAATCCCTTATTGGGCACAGCTTTAGC
>NZ_NPKW01000031.1:0-3399 GCF_002265885.1 Vibrio sp. 03_296 | reverse complement strand
TCTATCAAGAGTTATGGGGGCTGTTGCTTGGTTATAACTTGGTAAGACGAGAAGCCAGTCAAGCGGCCGTAGCACATGGTCGAATGGCCAATGAAATCAGTTTTAAATACGCTTGTCAGTTCATCGCTAGTCAACTGAAAGTAATGAGCAAAGCGGTATCTCCAGGTAATACACCGAAGCGTCTAAAAAGTCTGCGCGGAGACTTATCCATCCTTTTTATAGACAAACGCCCTAAGCCAAATCGGCCTAGGGCGGTAAAAATATCAAAGACCCGATATCCTGTTAATCGCAAGGCAGCTCCTCTTAAGTGAACTACATTGCAACGTTTGTTGGGGCTTAAAATAAACTTATTGCTGGTGGGCGTATGGGGTTCCCATCACCGTTGGTTGGCCATTGGCCATCGACTCATCAAAACGAATCGCATCTTTCGCAAAAAGGTTAATGACGGTTGAACCGAGTTTGAAGCGACCCATTTCTTCGCCCTTCTTCAAGATAACCGCATTGTTACCAGAAGCTGGATAATCCCATTTGTATACCGTATTGCCACGAGGTGGGGTAATGGTACCCGCCCATACTTGTTCAATACTGCCAACAATGGTCGCACCAACAAGCACTTGAGCCATCGGGCCAAACTCAGTATCAAAGATACACACCACGCGCTCATTGCGAGCAAATAGGTTGGGTACATTCTCTGCTGTCAGCGGATTCACCGAGAAAAGATCACCAGGAACGTAAATCATTTGGCGCAGAGTACCATTGCATGGCATGTGCACACGGTGGTAATCACGAGGTGACAGATACAAGGTCGCAAAGCTACCGTCTTTAAATTCTTCAGCAAGAGCAGCGTCACCGCCTAACAGCTCTTGTGCAGAGAAGTCATGCCCTTTCGCTTGAATCAATTGGCCGTTGGTAATTGGGCCAAACTGGCTGACGCAAGCATCCGCAGGGTGTGTAATAACCGCTTCATCTTGAGTAATTGGACGTGCGCCTTCTTTTAGCTCACGCACAAAAAACTCGTTGAAGGTTTTATAGTGCTTAGGATCGGCGTGTTTCGCTTCGTCCATATTGACGTTGTACTGCTTGATAAACCAGCGAATGATCGCTGTGGTCAGGCTGCCTGCTTTGGCAGAAGCCAATTTACCCACTAGGCGAGTCAGGCCATGTTGTGGGATCCAGTACTGCAGTCCAACTTTAATCTTATCCATTATAAATACCGATGATGTCTGTTTGATTCTTGTTTCGGGCGCGTGATGTTACTGAAAATTATTCCACTTGTCAGTAATCGGTGACGAAAACTTACACAACAATACGCTTTATAAGTCCGCTTTCTTGTTGCGCGAATATTGGCGATTGGCTTTATTCTCCGCCATGCTTTCAATAATGCGATGGTAATTATCGTAGCGCACTTCGCTGATCTCACCATTTTCTACAGCCTCGCGAATGATGCAGCCTGGGTCATCTGCGTGCTTGCAATCTCGGAACTTGCAGCCGCCCAAGTATGGACGAAACTCAAGATAGGCTTTGGTGATCTCTTCTGGCTCTAAGTGCCAGAGTCCAAACTCACGAACCCCTGGAGAGTCGATCAAGTTACCACCTGACGGAATGTGGTACAGGCGCGCCGCTGTTGTCGTATGTTGGCCCAAACCGGATTGTTCGGAAACTTCCCCTTCTTCGATATCCAACTCAGGAATGAGTGCATTCACCAAGCTCGACTTACCCACGCCTGATTGTCCGACGAAGATATTGATGCGATCTTGCAATTGCGCTTCGAGCTCTGCAATGCCAGCGCCAGAGCGCTTGCTCACATAAAGGATCTTGTAGCCAATTTTCTCATAGTCAGCCAACCACTCACGATACGTAGCGAGCTCGGCGTCTTGCAACAAATCGATTTTGTTTAACACCAACAGCGGCTCGATACCGAGGGTTTCTGCTGCAATCAAGTAGCGATCAATGATGTTGAGTGACAACTCTGGCAGCACCGATGAGACAATGACCATTTGATCAATATTGGCCGCAACGGGTTTTAAACCATCGTAGTAGTCAGGTCGAGTTAACACGGAAGTACGCGGCTCTACGGCTTCAACCACGCCTGAAATTCCAGCCATTGACTCTAAGCCTTTGCGCCAAATGACCTTGTCACCGGAAACCAGTGATTCAATACCACGACGCAAATTACAGCGCTCAATCAGCCCGGTTTCGGCATCTTCAATATCTGCGTGTTGACCGAAACGTGTGATCACTAGCCCTCTGCGGCTATCGCCCAACATTGCTTCATCCCATTGAATGGTGTCGCCTTGTTTCTTCAGTCTTTTTTGTTGGTTGTCGCGTACACGACGCACTTGACCCTGAGTTAACTTCTTCTTTTTTGCCACGATATCTACTTTATTTGTTCGCTGATAACGAGCTAAGTATGACGACTTTCGCTACATTATCGAAGTATCTTGTTATTACTATTTTGAGGTATAGTACCTCTTTTAGCAGCAAACAAATAGGCAACTCATCTATGTCCTTTAGCGATCAGAACTTAATTTGGATCGATCTTGAGATGACAGGCTTGGATCCTGACGTTCATAAAATTATTGAAATAGCGTCTATCGTCACCGATAGCGAGCTAAACATCTTAGCCGAAGGACCGGTACTTGCGATTCATCAGTCAGAAGAGGAACTCGCAAAAATGGATGAGTGGTGTACCAATACACACACGGGTAGTGGTCTCGTAGAGCGAGTGCGTGGTAGTCAAATTACTGAGCAAGAGGCGGTTGAACAAACCATCGCTTTCTTAGAAAAGTGGGTACCTAAAGGAGTATCGCCAATCTGCGGTAACAGCATTGGGCAAGATCGTCGTTTTTTGTACCGCCATATGCCTGAGCTTGAAGGCTATTTTCACTACCGTTATATCGACGTCAGTACTTTGAAAGAATTGACTAGAAGATGGAATCCGGAAGTATTGAAAGGTTTTTCTAAGCAGGGCACTCACCTAGCACTCGACGATATTCGTGAATCTATTGCAGAACTCAAGTTCTATCGCCAAACCATTTTTAAGATTTAGCATTGATTTCATGCGGCAGGGCGATGAATTTTTAGCTGCTTTGTGCGCTTTTTCATCGAACGGAAAAAATTTAAGGATTTTTTCAACGAAGGACTTGCATCACAAAAAAATGCTCTTATAATTCGCAGCCCTGAACGACGTAAAACGTTGTTGATTGCGACACTAGCTCAGTTGGTAGAGCGCAACCTTGCCAAGGTTGAGGTCACGAGTTCGAACCTCGTGTGTCGCTCCAAATTTAGAAGTGATGAGACCGCAGACGAGGAACCTCGTGCCCAGGCTGGTCGCGTTACTCCAGATTACAGTTCTCATCGTACTTAACGATGACATGCGACACTAGCTCAGTTGGTAGA
>NZ_NPKW01000309.1:0-803 GCF_002265885.1 Vibrio sp. 03_296 | reverse complement strand
AGAAATAAGCCATGAAGCCAGACACACAAGACAAAATGCCTAACAGCACAAACTGAGCTKGRAGAGCAGGTGTGCGCGCATCTGCTGTTCTTTATACAAAGGGCTGGCGACGCGGAAATTGCGCGTCACATAGTCGATCATGGACAGATAAAGGCGGCTGGTTTCGCGGTAAAACAGTTTAGCGGCGTTGTCATCACCGTTTAGTGCGAGTTGCAGCGGCTGCTCTAGCGTTTGGAATTGGTAAAACAGATCGACGAAAAAGCTTTTTACTTCGTTTCGCGAGAGAAAGGTGTCGCTTTCTCGACTGTTGATCAACAAATCAAAACGGACTCCAAGTGAGCTCATATTTCAGTTCGACTCGCTTGAGGTCGTAGCTGCTGTCTTCGGCGCGACTCGATTCACTCACCAATCAGATGAGCTCTTTCGAGAGATTGAAAAGAACCAAGTGGCTTGATTTTGTGAGTCTGAGTAAGAGCGTGCCAAGGTTCTCGTTTCCTGCAGTAGGGCAAGATTGGCGATCAACAAGCAGACGGTCACTGCCAGCAAATGTCAGTTTTAGCTGAAGTTGAAAGGCCTTTATAAAGATTTAAGTTTGTTTTTTGCATTATTCGTTTTCACATCACTTCGCGATATGTATTTGTTTTAACTGCCAAACCATCTGGGAATGGTAGCGTTCGATATTCAGTTCTTTTGGAAACGAAGATTGCGGGTAGATGAGCCAGAAAGGACCTTTATCTCTCACTCGCATGGGTTTGCCGTCYTGCCAATAAGCAACGATGGGCTGATATTTTTCGATATCAGAG
>NZ_NPKW01000308.1:0-1386 GCF_002265885.1 Vibrio sp. 03_296 | reverse complement strand
TAATTTTCAATAAAAACAACATTGGATAAAAATCGTGAACTGCTCCGCATTGAGCGGAGAGGGTGGTTGGACTTCTGGCACGTCATCCTCCGTGCCTGGCTCACAAAATCGCTCTCATCCTCCCTTTCTACGCCCTAAATTTGTGCATCGTTTCACGCCTTCTCCTTCTACCATTCGTGATCCCCATACCTGCATTGCGTTATTTATCAATAACAAAAATCTTTGCTGATTTTCTCACATTTTTGCTGGCAAACGAAATTCATAGCATATCTGGGCTTTTTTATAATTACGCATATGGATATAGAACGTGAACAAACAACCTTTCAACTTATCTCTGCTGGCGAAAGCCATCATGCCTATAATGGCAACCTCACTGCTCATTGGCTGTAACTCTTCTAACGATGGAGAGACGGCGAACCCACAACCAGACACTGGCAAAGTGGCTCGTGTCTATTTCAAAGCGAGCGAAACTGCAACTCGAGCAGCAGCTGACAGCAGCGCTTACGACAAAGCGACGTTATACGTTTGGAATAACGACACCTGTTGGTGGCTACGCCGAAACCGACGAAGGCCATGATGATTGGGGCACAGGTATGAAACCCACTGGCGTGGACGATAAGTTTGGTGCCTACTGGGATCTGCAAGTGCGCAGCGAAGCGACCCAGTGCATCAACTTTATTCCTCGTGTAGATGGGGCGAAACCCTGGCGTTTGATGCCAAACTCGATCTGACTCAAACAGGCAAAAATAACGCCGTCTACACCCAACAAGGTGTGGCCGCCGTTYACCCAGAGCTGATCTCAAGCTCTGACATCCCGGCCAACACGGCACGCGTTTACATGAACACGCCAGATGGCGATGAAGGGCACTTCACCTTACATGTTTGGAACAACGACACCTGCGGCGCTTTTGATGGCAACGCTACCACATGGCCAGGTATGGAACCTACCGGCTTTAGTGATGTGTACGGACCCTATTGGGATCTGCCAGTGAAAGGCGCAGAGGGCTGCATCAACGATCATTCCAAACAACAAATCCAACGGCGACTACCAAACTTCAGACCTTAAGTTTGAGTTTGATAAAACCACCGCGATTGGCAATGTCGCGTTTGTGTTTAAAGGCACCAACAAGGTGTACTACACCGCATTGGCACAAAAGCCTGTGGCACAAGTTGAACTGGCGGGCGCAAGCGCGGATTTTGCCGATGACAGCGTTGATTCTAGTCAACGCTAAAGACGCCACCAGCGTCACACTCTACTACTCAGAAAGCGGTGAACTGGCTTTCGATAGCGCCAGCAAAAAGTCACGGGTGCAACCAAACAAATCACTTCAAGCAAAGCAGCGAGCGCCGATTGGAACAAAACCAAGCCACATCTGAGCAACGATT
>NZ_NPKW01000307.1:0-1227 GCF_002265885.1 Vibrio sp. 03_296 | reverse complement strand
TTGGCTGCTGGTCACCTTAACGGCTGGCGTGGGAGGCAGTATGTTGTCGATCGGTTCGGCGGCTGGCGTGGCATTAATGGGAGCCGCTCGCGGTCAATACACTTTCTTTGGTCACTTAAAATGGAGCCCGGTGATCTTGCTTGGTTACTGCGCCAGCATCGCGGTCCATCTGGTGTATAACACGCAAACCTTCAACTACTGATCTTATTCAAAGAGGGCTATCAACGCTTGGTAGSCCTCTACTTGTTGCCGATACTTCGATTTTCAACACTTCACTATTTTATCGATCAGCGGGATGATTGACCCCATCCATCAATGGAACCTCACCAATATCATAAGGATTCACGCCTTCTAAACAGCCCAAATTGAAGCCATATTCATCTGGAGATGAGCGACGTTGATGGTGAGTATAGATACCGACTGGTGGAGACAAATAATGTTTGGCGGTATGAGTATTAAACTGATAGAGCTTCAACAAGGCTTCGCCTTTGATGATGCGGATCCCATCCAATTTCACCGACGCCACAATGGCCCCTTTTCTTCGACATAAGGAGCAGTCGCAGCGCCTCGGGCTTCATCAATGCCATTGGGTAAATCGAGCTCAAGCTCGACACCACCACAGTGACAACTTCGCTTTGTGTTTTTCTTGGATAACGGTTGGGCCAACTTGTTTGATCATCGCTTGCTTCCTGCGTTTACGGGTTTTCTCGCTCACCATCAAAGCTGTTAACTTTCAGTGTTCCAACCAGCTTGTGTAAAATTTGTTAAACACTTAACAGTTTCACCAATTCTGTTGCAAACTCGACAAAAGGCTCAATAATCGACATCTTTAGCGGGTTTTAGTCTGTTTTACTCTTTAACAGCATTTTTGAAAGGAAGCCCGACGAAATGGATAAAGATCATAGTTTAAGAGAGAACTTACTGGCGCTGACATTAGGTAGTGCCTTGGTTTCTCTCGGTGTTATCTTTTTTAATCAAGTAGGATTATTGACTGGTGGAACCGCAGGATTGGCAATTTTCCTAACCAAAGTCACTGACTTTAGTTTCGGCCAAGTGTTTTTGCGTTGAACCTACSTTTACCTACTTCTGTGATGCGCATGGGATGGCGCTTTACCATCAATACTTTTATTGCCGTGACAATTGTCTCATTCGCCGTAGACCATTTGCATCACGTCATTCAAATTGCACACATTGACCCGTTTTATGCCGCCCTACTTGGCGGAGGTT
>NZ_NPKW01000306.1:0-1033 GCF_002265885.1 Vibrio sp. 03_296 | reverse complement strand
GCACAATCTCTACCATGTGCTAAAGACCTTGGTTTGCTTGAGATGATGGATGAAAAGGTCAACCTTAACGGCGGCGCGATCGCTCTTGGCCACCCACTGGGTTGCTCGGGGCTCGCATTCAACCACCTGATTAACCTGATGGAAGCAAAAGACGCCAAATACGGTCTTGCGACCATGTGTATTGGTTTAGGCCAGGGCATTGCAACGGTATTTGAACGCCCTTGACTCTATCCGGCTAAACACCCTCACTCACTAAGAGCGGCTTGAGCCGCTCTTAGTTTATGCGCAAAACGCATTACCATAATGCTAAAGTTTCATTTTATTCATAGTTCACTTGCGCCTACACTTATCCCGTTTGACCTATCTGCAATCGCTGGAGAAATCTCATGTTTCACGCTTTAGTTCTAAATCAGGAAGAAAAACGCACCATCGCTACTATTGAACAAATGGATGAGTCTCAGCTACCCGAAGGCAACGTGCTGGTGGCCGTTGACTATTCATCTCTCAACTTTAAAGATGGCTTAGCGATCACGGGGAAAGGAAAAATCATCCGTAACTTTCCGATGATTCCAGGTATCGATTTAGCAGGCACCGTCATCGAATCACAAGACGCACGCTACCAAGCAGGGGATCACGTCGTTCTCACTGGTTGGGGTGTCGGGGAAATCATTGGGCGGAATGGCGCAGCGTGCGCGTCTTAACGCTGATTGGCTAGTGCCGCTACCAACAGGAATCGACAGCAAAAAGCAATGATGGTTGGGACTGCGGGCTTCACGGCAATGTTGTGTGTTCAAGCACTACTTGATGCCGGTATCAAACCAGAAGCGGGAGAAATTCTTGTCACTGGCGCAAGTGGCGGTGTCGGCTCCGTCGCCGTGACACTACTGGCTCAACTCGGTTATCAAGTGGCAGCGGTGACTGGTCGTGTTGAACAAAACGGCCCACTACTCAAACAACTTGGCGCCAGCCGCATTATCGATCGGGTTGAATTTGAAGAGCCCCTCGCCATAGAGAACAAATTTGGGCAGGTGCG
>NZ_NPKW01000305.1:0-683 GCF_002265885.1 Vibrio sp. 03_296 | reverse complement strand
ATCTTGGAAAACAATTTGCATTTCTTTGCGCAGCGGGCGCGATCTCTTTGGAGAAGCTTGGTGATATCGCGCCCTTCAAAGAAAATTTGCCCTTCCGTTGGTTCATACAGTTTAAGCAGCGTACGCCCTAAGGTGCTTTTGCCACAACCCGACTCGCCAACCAAACCTAAGGTTTCCCCTTGGTTGACCGATAAACTGACGCCATCCACCGCTTTGACGGTATAGCCTTTGCGAAACAAGCCTTTGCCAGAGACAAAATGCTGCTTGAGGTTTTCAATCCTTAATACTTCTTTACTCATCCTGAATTCCTTAGCTCCTCTGACTGACTTCAAACATGCGGCTATCCATCGGCTTAATGTCGATGAGCTGCTTAGGCTCACTGTCCAAGCTTGGCATTAGCCCATCAACGTTCAGTGTAGGGGTGCTTAGGATGATCAAACAGTTCAAAAATCTCTGCGTACTCAACAATCCGACCACCGTACATGACCGCGACGTCGTCGCACACTTCCGCCACCACACCCAGATCATGCGTGATGAATATCATCGCCATACCAGTTTCTTGCTGTAACTCGTTCATCAGTTCCAAAATGGAGGCTTGAACGGTCACATCCAACGCAGTAGTTGGCTCATCACAGATCAAGATATCCGGTTTGCACGCCAGTGCCATGGCGATCATCACGCGC
>NZ_NPKW01000304.1:0-368 GCF_002265885.1 Vibrio sp. 03_296 | reverse complement strand
GCAGATTACTTGGCGTGGAGAACCAATGTTCTTCTCGCAAACATACAAGCTAGCAATGAAGTCATGCTCGACGATGGAACAAATACAATATCAACATTCCAGACTCTTATTGAAACTGAACAGCATGTTTATCGGAATAAAAGAAGCAGAGATATACTAATGTCTGCTCTTGGTATAAAAAAAGCTAGAGTGATTTATCCAAGAAAAACATTCCGCCTTTTCACTTTTTTTAATCTAGTATCTAAAAATTCCCCATTGATAGAAACGATTTCATCACACTGAAAGAAAGACTTAATATAAATTATTGTTATTCAGAAACAGCCCCTGTCGGCTTTATCGGTCAAGGTCTGGTTGGCAGTCGAGGAATG
>NZ_NPKW01000303.1:0-473 GCF_002265885.1 Vibrio sp. 03_296 | reverse complement strand
TAGCCTTTGCGAATAGCTCGGATAAAGTGGTTTAACACCCGTCATCTCGCTCAAATATTTTTCCACCATATTGCACTCTTTGGCGATGCATTAGCCAATCTGTTAGTGCATTTTTTGAGGTTTGAAAACCACGACAGGAGGCCTCTAGATGCTAGCACGATGGCAGGAATATCAATGGTCCACGTATGCGGTACCATCAAAATCACATTCGATTTTCGGTCTAACACAGTTTGGAGGTGTTCCATTCCTTTAATGTTGGTATTTCGTGTGAGCCACTTTTTGCTGCGAGTTGTTAAAGACGCGAAGGTCAGCAAATAAATGCCTGCAGTCTCTAAACAGCGAAACAGAATCTGTTCTCGTTCTTCGTGAGAGCGCTCTGGAAAGCATAGGTGCAGGTTTACCCATGCATTATGGAATAGGTTACCCTTTACGTTTCTTTATGAGTACTTTGGTCTAATCGTACGTAGCAATTC
>NZ_NPKW01000302.1:0-372 GCF_002265885.1 Vibrio sp. 03_296 | reverse complement strand
CGACCTTGATTATCGCTACGAATCACAGAGTGATGATGAGTTAGGTTTCCAGCGTTTTACTCAATTCTTAAACTGTTACACCAATGATGTGGCAGGCGGTAATACTCATTGCCCAGAAGAGGTGAAATCTGAGTTGAGCCGGTTGAACATGGTCTATGGTGATGAGGCTGGTGGTTATTCTGGTCAAATGAACCCAAGTTATCCGCTTAACTACATGGAAAAGCCGTTAACCCGATTAATGCTTGGTCGTTCTTTTTGGGATTTAGACATCAAGGTGGATGTCCGTGCATCCCGGGRAGCTGGTGAGGGGGCGGGTGGCCGCAATGTTACTTTGGATATGCGTAACTTGACGACTGCATGGTTTGCGGGCAA
>NZ_NPKW01000301.1:0-596 GCF_002265885.1 Vibrio sp. 03_296 | reverse complement strand
GTATTGCCAATTCCTCCGTTTCTACTGGATATGTTTTTTACCTTTAACATCGCCTTAGCCATGGTGGTGCTATTGGTGACGGTTTATACCCGAAGACCACTTCGACTCGCTTGCCTTCCTACCGTTCTACTGATTGCGACCTTGCTTAGATTGGCCTTGAACGTTGCCTCAACGCGTGTGGTTCTTACTGGAAGGTCAGCGAAGGGGGAGACGCAGCGGGTAACGTTATCGAAGCGTTCGGTAACGTGGTAATCGGCGGTAACTACGCCGTTGGTCTTGTGGTGTTCCTGATCTTAATGATCATTAACTTTATGGTTGTCACCAAGGGTGCGGGTCGTATTTCTGAGGTAAGTGCTCGCTTCACCTTGGACGCTTTGCCTGGTAAACAGATGGCGATCGATGCTGATTTGAACGCAGGCTTGATAGACCAAGAACAAGCGCGTTTACGCCKGTTTGAAGTGACCAAAGAAGCCGATTTCTACGGCTCGATGGATGGTGCATCGAAGTTCGTTAAAGGTGACGCCATCGCTGGTATTTTGATCTTGTTCATCAACATCATTGGTGGCTTGAGCATTGGTATGGCGCAGTAATGACCT
>NZ_NPKW01000300.1:0-620 GCF_002265885.1 Vibrio sp. 03_296 | reverse complement strand
ATAGAGTCGACTGCGACCAGCGTTAAGCTCACGATAAAAAAATACTGTTGCTAAAATAGCAGTTGTTCGGGTAAGAAAATTACCTGAGCCGCTGGCACCAAAAACAGTGTTTGATGCGCCCGCACCGAACGAGGCTCCCATATCTGCGCCTTTACCTTGCTGAATCAACACAAGGCCAATTACACCAAGCGCTGCCAACAGGTAAATCACAAGTAGAACGCTAAACATTTTTCCACCTATGTTCCAAATTGTTGAGCCAGCGCTATTCTCTGACTTGCATTAAGCAAGCAAGAACAAGGCTAGCATCCTCCTAACTGAAGGCCGAGCAATACTAACGAAAGGAGTCATTCATGACAAGCGAAAATACAAAAAAAGAGCACAACGCACTGAACGGTTAAAAARGGGCAAAATATCAATTTTAATCGAAAAAAAGAGCTACTTTCAAAGTAGCTCCTTTCACATTCGAGAAGATAAGCTTGTGATAATTTAGCAGTTGTCTTTCACTGCTTGTGCAATTTTAAGTGCACTATTTTGTACAAGTTCACCATCTTCGCCTTCTACCATCACACGAATTAATGGCTCGGTACCTGATTTACGTAGAAGAACTCGGCCTTTACTGC
>NZ_NPKW01000030.1:0-27056 GCF_002265885.1 Vibrio sp. 03_296 | reverse complement strand
ACGTCGACTGCCGACTTCAAAACGCAAGTTAGGAATATCATGACCGCAATATTCTTGCAGTAAACGATTAATGCTATTGAGGTATTTGTCTCGCATCCCAATCCAACACAAAGCGGTTTGGGGCGAACAGAGTGAGCGTATTGTACATTGAGCTCCGCTTGTAACGGGCGAACCCACATACTGAATTCTGTAGCTGGTAGCTCTTCTTGAAGCCGTTGCATACACTGCAACCAAAGCGAAGATGACACGGTGCCCCCACTGAGTACGAAATTAATCTGAAAGATTGGCAATTTTACCTGTTAGATAACCAAGATCGCCAGCGATTGATCGACGATCCAGTGAATAAGATCCAAGTTATTCACAATAATTCGCTTGATTTTGCGGATCAACACACCTTGCCCAATGATTACCCACAAGACGATCCACTTTTCCACGGATCTTGGCGATTTATCCCCAAAATAGACTGTTCATCTGGTTATGGTTAATAACAACTAGTTATTTATTCTATTGAGATAAATCACATTAACATCACCTCCCATAAAGATAAGGAGTCACAAGATGAATAACTGGATTAAAGCGAGTATTGCTGCCATCGCGCTTTCTGCAGCAACTTTTCAGGCGGTTGCCGAAGAAGTGGTTAAAGTGGGCATGTCTGGCCGCTACTTCCCATTCACCTTTGTAAAGCAAGACCAACTGCAAGGTTTTGAAGTAGATATGTGGGATGAGATTGGTAAGCGTAATGGCTACAAAGTCGAATACGTAACCGCAAACTTCTCAGGTCTGTTTGGTTTGCTTGAAACGGGTCGCATCGATACCATTTCCAACCAAATCACCATGACGGATGCGCGCAAAGCCAAATACCTTTTTGCTGACCCATATGTGGTAGACGGCGCTCAGATCACCGTACGCAAGGGCAATGACAGCATCAAAGGCGTTGCAGACCTTGCAGGTAAAACCGTTGCGGTCAACCTTGGCTCAAACTTTGAACAGCTATTACGCGATTACGATAAAGACGGCAAAATCAATATCAAGACTTACGATACCGGTATTGAACATGATGTCGCCTTGGGACGCGCCGATGCATTCGTGATGGATCGTCTGTCAGCGCTAGAACTGATCAAGAAAACCGGTTTGCCACTACAATTGGCAGGTGAACCGTTTGAAACCATCGCTAACGCATGGCCATTTGTGAACAACGAACGTGGCGTGAAGCTGCAAGGTGAAGTCAACAAAGCCCTTGCTGAGATGCGCGCAGACGGTACGGTTGAGCAAATCTCAATCAAATGGTTTGGTGCAGATATCACCAAATAAAGCGAATACTGCTCGTCACAGCTTTCTTTTAAGGTGGAATTTGCGATTCCACCTTTTGTTTTCTTTAAGGGTAACTGGTATGGGATTTGATTTTAACTACATGCTAGAGCTACTGCCGATTCTGCTCAAATACCTCGGCACCACCATGGAAATGGCGATTATTGGTCTGGTTTTCTCTTTGGTCTTGGCGGTAATACTGGCCAATATTCGTGTGTTCCGCGTCCCCATCCTCGATCCACTCAGCCAACTCTACATCAGTTTTTTCCGTGGCACTCCGCTGCTGGTACAACTGTTCTTGCTTTACTATGGCTTACCTCAGATCTTCCCAATCATGGTTGGACTCGACGCGTTCAGTGCCGCTGTTATCGGTTTAACATTGCATTTTGCTGCCTACATGGCAGAAAGCATTCGCGCCGCGATTATTGGCATTGACCGTAGCCAGATGGAAGCCAGCTTGTCAGTCGGCATGACCACTACTCAAGCAATGCGCCGCATTATTTTGCCACAAGCCACTCGCGTCGCTTTACCGTCATTAATGAACTACTTCATCGACATGATCAAATCCACCTCGTTAGCTTTTACGCTCGGCGTGGCGGAAATCATGGCTAAGGCGCAAATGGAAGCCTCGTCGAGCTTCCGCTTCTTTGAAGCATTTTTGGCCGTCGCACTCATCTATTGGGGTGTGGTACTGGTGCTAACCCGAGTACAAATTTGGGCCGAGAACAAACTGAATAAGGCGTATGCGAGATGATCAAATTAGACAATATCCACAAACGCTTTGGCGATACAGAAGTACTCAAAGGCATTGATCTGACCATCAACCAAGGTGAAATCATCGTCATCATTGGTTCAAGCGGGACTGGCAAGTCCACCTTGCTGCGCTGTGTTAACTTTCTAGAGCAAGCAGACCAAGGCAAAATCACCATTGATGACATCAGCGTCGATAGCCAACAACACACCAAAGCCGAAGTGCTTGCGCTGCGCCGCCGCACTGGTTTCGTGTTTCAAAACTACGCGTTATTTGCCCACATGACGGCGCGACAAAATATTGCCGAGGGTTTGATCACCGTTCGCGGCTGGAAAAAAGAAGACGCTCTGAAGCGCGCGCAGCAAATCTTAGATGACATTGGTCTAGGAGAAAAAGGCGACAGCTACCCGGCGGCCCTCTCTGGTGGCCAGCAACAACGCGTCGGTATTGGCCGCGCCATGGCACTGCAACCCGAACTGTTGCTTTTTGATGAGCCAACTTCGGCATTGGATCCTGAATGGGTCGGAGAAGTACTCTCTTTAATGAAGAAGTTAGCCAACCAACATCAAACGATGCTGGTGGTCACCCATGAGATGCAATTTGCCCGAGAAGTGGCGGATCGCGTGATCTTTATGGCGGAAGGCAAGATTGTTGAGCAGGGATCTCCACAGGATATCTTTGGAAATCCACAGGATCCTCGCTTACAAAAATTCCTACGCCAAGTAGGAATGGAGTAAAGATCCCGACAAAGATCGTGAGATCCTTGAGATTTTACTCACACTCCGTATAATCGCCCGGCGGATTTGTTGATACACCACAAAGATTGACACTTTGTGTGACTGTGATTACAATTCCGCCTCTTTGTTGAGAGGCGTCGGTGAACTCTTCTTTATATAGAGAAGAAAACAGACCCACGCCGGGTTAACTTAGAACCTAAAACTACTGATCAGTAAAGGTAATAACAATGGCTACTAAACGCACTTTTCAACCTTCAGTTCTAAAGCGCAAGCGTACTCACGGTTTCCGTGCACGCATGGCGACTAAGAACGGTCGTAAAGTAATCAATGCACGTCGTGCGAAAGGCCGTGCGCGCCTGTCAAAATAATCATTAGCTTATTTTGAATACGTACGCGTTCAATCGGGAGTTACGTTTGTTAACTCCCGAGCATTATCAAAACGTCTTTCAGCAAGCTCATCGAGCTGGCTCTCCTCATTTCACTATCATTGCTCGCAATAATAACCTTTCTCATCCTCGTTTAGGCTTGGCTGTACCCAAGAAGCAAATCAAAACTGCCGTTGGTCGCAACCGATTCAAACGCCTAGCCCGTGAAAGCTTTCGTAACACACAACATCAACTTCCCAATAAAGATTTTGTTGTGATCGCCAAGAAAAGCGCGCAAGATTTGAGCAATGAGGAACTGTTTAAGTTGTTTGATAAGCTATGGCATCGCCTGTCTCGCCCCTCGCGTGGTTAACAATCGGACTCGTCCGTCTTTATCAAGGTCTTATCAGTCCTCTCCTTGGACCGCGCTGTCGTTTTACTCCAACCTGTTCTACATATGCCATAGAAGCGTTGAAAGCTCACGGTTTTGTAAAAGGGTGTTGGTTATCAGGCAAACGTCTATTAAAATGCCACCCTTTGAATGAAGGGGGCTTTGACCCCGTTCCACCAGTCCAAAAACAAGACAGAGATAAATAACGATGGATTCTCAACGTACTCTCCTGGTCCTGCTTCTGGCGCTGGTTTCTTTCTTGCTGTTCCAACAGTGGCAAGTTGCAAAGAACCCAGCCCCTCAAGCCGTTGAACAGGCTCAAACAAGCAGCACTTTACCTGCACCATCTTTTGCTGATGAACTGGACCCAGCGCCAGCGCAACAAGCGTCAGCAAAACTCATCACGGTAACAACGGATGTGTTGACTCTGTCAATCGACACTGTTGGTGGTGATGTAGTGGCTGCGGATTTGAACCAATATTCTGCAGAACTCAATTCTGCGAATGCCTTCGAGCTTCTTAGAGACGCTCAAGGTCATCAATTCATCGCACAAAGTGGTCTGGTTGGCCCACAAGGCATCGACCTAAGCAGCAACAATCGTCCAAGCTACCAAGTGAGCGCGGACAGCTTTACGTTAGCTGACGATCAAAACGAATTACGTATTCCAATGACCTACCAAGCGAATGGCTTGGAGTACACCAAAACCTTTATCCTAAAACGTGGTAGCTACGCGATTGACGTTGAGTTCGATGTCATCAACAAATCAGGTAACAACGCAACGTTAGGCATGTACGCGCACCTACGTCAAAATCTGATGGACGCAGGCGGCAGCATCACCATGCCAACCTACCGTGGCGGTGCTTACTCAACTGAAGATACTCGTTACAAAAAATACAGCTTCGAAGATATGCAAGATCGCAATCTGTCTCTTACTCTGGCCAATGGTCAAGGTTGGGCAGCAATGATCCAGCACTACTTCGCTGCGGCGTGGATCCCGCGCAACGAACCAGGTGCAAACCTGTACACTCGCGTGATTGGCAATATGGGCGACATTGGCGTTCGTATGCCAAACAAAACGGTTGCTGATGGCGATAGCGCACACTTCACGGCAACCCTTTGGGCAGGTCCTAAACTGCAAGACCAAATGGCAGAAGTCGCACCAAACCTTGACTTGGTTGTCGATTACGGCTGGTTGTGGTTCATCGCGAAACCACTGCATTGGCTACTGTCTGTTATCCAAAGCGTTGTGGGTAACTGGGGTGTGGCGATCATCTGTCTAACCTTCATCGTTCGTGGTGCAATGTACCCACTGACGAAAGCACAGTACACCTCAATGGCCAAAATGCGCATGCTACAGCCTAAGCTGCAAGCAATGCGTGAGCGCATCGGTGATGACCGTCAGCGCATGAGCCAAGAGATGATGGAACTGTACAAGAAAGAGAAAGTTAACCCACTCGGTGGTTGTCTTCCTCTCATTCTGCAGATGCCTATCTTCATCGCTCTGTACTGGGCATTGATGGAATCGGTTGAGCTGCGTCACTCGCCGTTCATCCTATGGATTCACGACCTTTCAGCACAGGACCCATACTTCATCCTGCCGCTATTGATGGGTGGTTCAATGTTCCTAATTCAGAAGATGAGCCCAACGACTGTGACCGATCCTATGCAGCAGAAGATCATGACCTTTATGCCGGTGATGTTTACCTTCTTCTTCCTATGGTTCCCATCAGGTCTGGTTCTATACTGGCTAGTATCGAACATCGTTACTCTGATCCAGCAGTCTTTGATTTACAAAGCACTGGAGAAAAAAGGCTTACACACTAAGTAAGTGACAACAGAGTAAAGAAAGGCGGCCAAAAGGTCGCCTTTTTGTTTTCGGCTGATTACAATTCAGCTAATTGATTCACTGACCAGACAAATGGTCGTTAAAACGATAGGCTCATTTATGACAACAGATACGATTGTCGCCCAGGCTACAGCGCCGGGCAGAGGTGGGGTCGGGATTATTCGTGTCTCAGGCCCACAAGCCGCTCAAGTTGCCTTGGAAGTCACAGGGAAGACGTTGAAGCCACGCTACGCTGAATATATCCCTTTTAAAGCCCAAGATGGCAGTGAACTTGACCAAGGGATCGCACTGTTCTTCCCCAATCCTCATTCATTTACTGGCGAAGATGTCCTTGAGTTGCAAGGCCACGGTGGCCCCGTGGTGATGGACATGCTGATTAAACGCATCCTGACCATCTCTGGTGTTCGTCCAGCAAGACCTGGGGAGTTTTCTGAGCGAGCCTTCCTTAACGATAAGATGGACCTCACACAAGCAGAGGCGATCGCAGACCTGATTGACGCGAGCTCCGAAGAAGCGGCTAAATCGGCACTCCAATCGCTACAAGGGCAATTTTCTAAGCGAATTCATACGCTGGTGGAATCTCTCATCCATCTGCGCATCTACGTTGAAGCGGCCATCGATTTTCCAGAAGAGGAAATCGACTTTTTAGCCGATGGTAAAGTGGCGGGCGATCTGCAAGCCATCATCGACAACTTAGATGCGGTGCGCAAAGAAGCCAACCAAGGCGCAATCATGCGTGAAGGGATGAAAGTGGTGATTGCGGGCCGTCCGAACGCTGGCAAATCCAGCCTACTGAATGCGCTATCAGGTAAGGATTCCGCGATTGTCACCGACATTGCTGGCACCACACGTGATGTCCTCCGTGAGCACATCCATATCGATGGTATGCCGCTGCACATCATCGATACGGCTGGTCTGCGTGATGCTTCAGACGAAGTGGAAAAAATCGGTATCGAGCGCGCTTGGGATGAGATCCGTCAAGCCGATCGCGTACTCTTCATGGTCGATGGCACCACCACCGACGCCACCGATCCCAAAGAGATCTGGCCAGACTTTATTGACCGCCTACCCGAGCAAATCGGCATTACCGTGATCCGCAACAAAGCCGATCAAACCCAAGAACAATTGGGGATCTGCCACGTAAGCCAACCAACGTTGATTCGCCTATCAGCTAAGACAGGAGGCGGTGTTGAAGCGTTGCGTAATCACCTAAAGGCTTGCATGGGCTTTTCTGGCAACACCGAAGGCGGCTTTATGGCAAGACGCCGACATCTGGATGCACTTCAGCGCGCCGCAGAGCACCTGCTGATTGGCCAAGAACAATTGGAAGGGTACATGGCCGGAGAAATCCTTGCAGAAGAACTCCGCATCGCTCAGCAGCATCTCAACGAGATCACGGGCGAGTTTAGCTCCGACGATTTGCTCGGACGTATTTTCTCCTCATTCTGTATCGGAAAATAACTTCAAAGCGTGGCCATTGGCTGCGCTTTTTCATTTAAGGACATACTATGATTCACATCATCACAGGCAGCACACTCGGTGGCGCAGAATACGTGGGCGATCACTTGAGCGACCTACTGCAAGAGGCTGGGTTTGAAACCACCATTCACAATCACCCTCAGTTGAGCGAAATCCCTAATCAAGGTACTTGGTTGATCATCACCTCTACACATGGCGCAGGCGAATACCCAGACAACATTCAGCCTTTTATCCACGCTCTGCAAACGACCCCACCGAAAATGAGTGATGTTCGCTATGCTGTTGTGGCAATTGGAGACTCCAGTTACGACACGTTTTGTGCCGCGGGTTTGCACGCTCACGCGTTACTGACTGACATTGGCGCCACTGCGATCACTCAATGCCTGACCATTGATGTGCTCAGCCATACCGTACCAGAAGACGCTGCCGAAGTTTGGCTAAAGCAACATATCGAGCAGTTTTGATGTCTATTGCGGGGGAAGCACTCCCTCGCTTTTCCCCTCTGTGAATAACCTTTCTACAAATCCCATCGCCAATTCGCCGAAAAATCACACGATCCATCTGTGGATAAAATAGAGAAGATCCAGTGTTTTTCCTATAGTTATCCAAATAATAACTTTTACACTTAGCGACCCCTGTGCATAACCCTCCATTTTGATCCCAGGTAATCCTTGTGTAGATCAAATCATGATCACACGATATGATCCAAATAAGATCCATGATCTTGTTGATCATTTTTAACTTATCCACAGATCACCTCGATCCTAATAATAGATCCAATAAAAGATCATATATAAAGATCTTTATATATATTTAGTGGGATGATCTCGTGATTCGCGAGACGAAAACAATTTTCACTCATCCACAAAAGAAGGTAGAATATCGCTCTTTTTCTCTCACTGTTGAATCCTTTGAATACCTGAGGTCAGTTCATGCTTTATCACGAAACATTTGACGTCATTGTTGTCGGTGGCGGACACGCAGGAACGGAAGCCGCACTCGCATCAGCACGCACCGGTCAGAAGACCTTATTACTCACGCACAATATCGATACCTTGGGCCAGATGTCTTGTAACCCAGCCATTGGTGGTATTGGTAAAGGGCATTTGGTCAAAGAAGTGGATGCGATGGGTGGTTTGATGGCGCAAGCGATCGATCACGCGGGTATTCAGTTTAGAACACTAAACGCCTCGAAAGGGCCAGCAGTGAGAGCAACACGTGCACAAGCCGACCGAGCGCTTTATAAAGCTTACGTGCGTGATTTTCTCGAAAATGCGCCGAATCTGACCCTGTTCCAACAAGCAGTGGATGACTTAATTGTCGAACAGGATCAAGTTCGTGGTGTGATCACGCAAATGGGATTAAAGTTCCATGCCAAAGCGGTTGTTCTGACAGTAGGAACTTTCCTTGGCGGAAAGATCCACATCGGTTTGCAAAGCTCTTCTGGTGGACGCGCAGGGGATCCTCCTTCGATCGCGTTGGCCGATCGTCTGCGCGAACTGCCATTTAGAGTCGATCGACTCAAAACGGGTACACCACCACGTATCGATGCACGTAGTGTAGATTTTTCTGTGTTAGAAGCACAACACGGTGACAATCCAACGCCGGTATTCTCTTTTATGGGCGATCGCACCCATCACCCACGTCAAATTCCTTGTTTCATTACCCATACCAATGAACAGACGCATGAGGTGATTCGTAACAACCTCGATCGTAGTCCAATGTATGCTGGCATCATCGAAGGTATTGGCCCTCGTTACTGTCCTTCTATCGAAGACAAAGTGATGCGTTTTGCCGATAAGAACAGCCATCAGATCTTCATCGAACCAGAGGGTTTAACGACTCACGAATTGTATCCAAACGGGATCTCCACCAGCTTGCCATTTGATGTGCAAGTGCAGATTGTTCGTTCGATGAAAGGGTTTGAAAACGCGCACATTGTCCGCCCTGGTTACGCAATTGAATACGATTTCTTCGATCCACGTGACTTGAAACAGACTTACGAAACCAAGTTTATCCAAGGTTTGTTCTTTGCTGGCCAAATTAACGGCACGACTGGCTACGAAGAAGCGGCCGCACAAGGTTTGATGGCGGGTCTCAATGCCAGCCTGTTCAGCCAAGAGAAAGAAGGTTGGAGCCCACGTCGAGATCAAGCCTACATGGGCGTATTGATTGACGATCTCTCAACCATGGGTACCAAAGAACCGTACCGTATGTTCACATCGCGCGCGGAACACCGCTTGTTACTGCGTGAAGACAACGCTGATTTGCGTTTGACAGAAAAAGCACGTGAACTCGGCTTGGTTGATGATGCTCGTTGGGCTCGTTTCAACCAGAAGATCGATAACATGGAACAAGAGCGCCAACGTCTGAAATCGACGTGGATGAATCCGACTTCTGCTGGTATTGACGAGCTTAACCAATTATTGAAAACACCAATGAACCGTGAAGCCAGCGGTGAAGATCTTCTTCGTCGCCCTGAGATGACTTATGAACAGCTCACTTCATTGACCGCTTTTGCGCCTGCAATCGACGATCTTGAAGCCGCGGAACAAGTGGAAATTCAAGTGAAATACGAAGGCTACATCAAGCGTCAGCAAGATGAGATTGAAAAATCCCTGCGTCATGAACACACCAAATTGCCAGCGGATCTTGATTACAGCGATGTGAAAGGCTTATCCAACGAGGTGGTACTTAAACTCAACACCGCCAAGCCCGAGACATTGGGGATTGCATCACGCATTTCTGGTATTACGCCTGCGGCCATTTCGATTTTGTTGGTTCACTTAAAGAAAATCGGCATGTTGAAAGTGGGAGAAGAAAACGCATGAGTGCTCTTCGCCAAAAACTGGACGCTTTAATCGCGCAAACCGATTTGCAGGTCAGTGAACGTCAACGTGAACAACTGTTGGGTTATGTGGAACTGCTAAATAAGTGGAACAAAGCTTACAATCTGACCTCTGTGCGTGATCCGCAAGACATGCTGGTGAAACATATTCTCGATAGCATCGTAGTAGCGCCTCACCTTGACGGTGAGCGTTTTATCGATGTGGGTACTGGACCTGGATTGCCTGGTATTCCGTTGGCGATCATGCATCCAGAGAAAACGTTCTTTTTGTTGGACAGCTTGGGTAAGCGCATTCGCTTTATCAAACAAGTTCTCCATGAATTAAAGATTGAAAATGTGACCACGGTGCAAAGTCGTGTCGAAGAGTTCCAGCCAGAAGAAAAATTTGATGGTGTTCTAAGTCGCGCATTTGCTTCAATGACAGATATGGTGGAGTGGTGTCATCATCTACCGAAAACGGGTCAAGGTGTCTTCCTTGCTCTAAAGGGACTGCACCCTAAAGATGAAATTGATCAGCTTCCTGAGTGGTGCAGTGTGACGGAGATCATATCTTTGACTGTTCCTGAGTTGGAAGGGGATCGCCATCTAGTAATCTTATCGCGCAAGGATAATTAGCGAGGTCATCGTGGGTAAAATAGTAGCAATTGCCAACCAGAAAGGTGGTGTGGGTAAGACAACAACGTGTGTCAATCTAGCAGCGTCAATGGCCGCAACCAAACGCAAAGTATTGGTGATAGATTTGGACCCACAAGGTAACGCTACGATGGCGAGTGGTGTGGACAAATACATGGTGGATGCCACCGCGTACGACTTGCTGGTTGAAGAAACCCCATTTGACCAAGTGGTGTGCAAGACGACCACCGGAAAATATGACCTGATTGCGGCGAATGGCGACGTCACCGCCGCAGAAATCAAATTGATGGAAGTGTTCGCGCGAGAAGTCCGTCTTAAGAACGCCTTAGCGTCAGTTCGCGATAACTATGATTTCATCTTTATTGATTGTCCTCCTTCTTTAAACCTTCTTACAATCAATGCCATGGCTGCGGCGGATTCCGTGCTGGTGCCAATGCAATGTGAATATTTTGCATTAGAAGGTTTAACGGCTCTTATGGATACCATTAGTAAGTTGGCGGCAGTGGTGAACGACAAACTCAAAATCGAGGGATTGTTGCGTACCATGTACGATCCTCGCAACCGCCTGTCTAATGAAGTCTCCGATCAACTCAAAAAGCATTTCGGCAGTAAAGTCTACCGTACTGTGATCCCACGAAACGTGCGTTTAGCAGAAGCGCCAAGTCATGGGAAACCAGCAATGTACTACGACAAACACTCTGCAGGCTCAAAAGCGTATTTAGCGCTTGCAGGAGAAATGCTGCGTCGAGAAGAAATCCCAGTTTAACCTTCACCAAAGGAATTCATACCAATGTCTAAGCGTGGTCTAGGAAAGGGGCTGGATGCACTGTTGTCTACCAGTTCATTAGCTCGTGAGAAACAACATATCGCCACTCAGAGTCAGGCTCTTTCCGCTGAAGGAGAGTTGACCGATATTGCGGTAGGTCAGTTGCAACCTGGGGTATACCAACCACGAAAAGACATGTCACCACAGGCGTTGGAAGAATTGACGGCCTCGATTCAGTCGCAAGGCATTATTCAGCCGATCGTGGTTCGACCGGTGCAAGATGGCCATTTTGAGATCATTGCTGGTGAGCGACGTTGGCGAGCGGCTAAGCTCGCAGGGTTAAAACGCGTCCCTTGCTTGATCAAACATGTCGAAGATCGTGCAGCTATCGCCATGGCGTTGATCGAAAATATTCAGCGCGAAGATCTTAATGTGATCGAAGAGGCGCAAGCACTTGAGCGATTGCAAGACGAGTTTTCTCTGACCCATCAGCAAGTAGCGGATGTGATTGGTAAGTCACGCACCGCGGTGAGCAACCTGCTTCGACTGAATGGCTTGGAGCTAGAAGTAAAACAGTTTGTTGCACAGAAACTGCTCGATATGGGTCATGCCCGCGCATTGCTAGCGTTGGAAGGCGAGCAACAAGTGGAAGTGGCTCAGCAGGTCGCCAGCAAAGCGCTCACGGTTCGTCAAACTGAGCAGTTGGTAAAAAAATGTCTCACACCTAAGGTTGAAGAAAAAAATCAGCCAAAAGATGAAGAAACACAACAAATATCACAAAAACTAAGTGAAACGTTGGGAGCAAAGGTTTCTTTAGTGAGAAATGGCAATGGAAAAGCCAAATTGACGATAAGTATTGATGAGCCTCACAAATTAGAGCAACTAATTGCCAAGCTAGAGAGCTAAATGAGATAATTGATTTAGGTCAATTATGTAAAAAAGCAATTTTTGTACGAAAGTTGTCGGTTTGTAAACAAAACTGTAAGTTTTTGCTGCGTTTTAATTGCAATCAGTTGGACTCACCGTATAATTTTCCGCAACTTCCCAGACCCTCAAAAACGGAGGAGCCGTGGGATTTACTAGAGGTACGAATACATGGTAGCTGCGTTGGCTAGGCCAGGACGAGAGCTTGCAAAGCAATTGTTAATGATCGAGTCCGGCGCGGTTATTTTTGTGGCAGCAGGAGTGGCTTTGGCTGTGAATGCTGAGTGGGGATTTTCCTCGCTGATAGGCGGCGGCATTTTTGTTGTCGCCAATGCAGTATTTTCTGTGTGTGCATTCTTGTTTGTAGGAGCGAGAGCGTCAAAGTACGTTGCTATCTCTTTCTACACGGGTGAAGCGCTGAAAATTCTCATTACAGTAGTGCTGTTTTCTGTCGCCTACATGTATATGCAGGTGGAACTTGTTCCCCTGAAACTAACCTATTTGCTGGTTCTTGGTATTAATATCTTTGCGCCAGCGCTATTCATTAACAACAAAAAATAGGATGAGTTATGGCTGCGCCAGGTGAAGCGCTAACACCTTCCGGTTACATCACTCACCACCTTACTAACCTTTCAACTTACAAGTTGGGGCTAGTGGCGGAAGAGTCGAGTTTCTGGAACGTACATATCGATAGTCTGTTTTTTTCTTGGTTTACAGGGTTAATTTTCCTCGGAATTTTTTACGCTGTAGCTCGAAAAACAACAGCCGGTGTACCAGGTAAGCTTCAGTGTGCTGTTGAAATGATCGTAGAATTTGTCGCGACAAACGTCAAAGATACGTTCCATGGACGCAACCCGCTGATTGCACCTCTAGCACTGACTATCTTTTGTTGGGTATTTTTGATGAACTTGATGGACTTAGTTCCAATCGATTTCCTTCCATACCCGGCAGAGCATTGGCTCGGTATTCCTTACTTGAAAGTAGTACCTTCAGCTGATGTGAATATCACCATGGCTATGGCACTAGGCGTATTCGCTCTGATGATCTATTACAGCATCAAAGTGAAAGGTCTAGGTGGCTTTGCAAGAGAATTGGCTTTACACCCATTCAACCATTGGACAATGATTCCGTTCAACCTACTAATCGAAGTGGTATCGCTATTGGCGAAACCTCTTTCTCTTGGTATGCGTCTATTCGGTAACATGTTCGCTGGTGAGGTTGTATTTATTCTTTGTGCGGCAATGCTACCATGGTATCTACAATGGATGGGCTCGCTACCATGGGCGATCTTCCATATTCTGGTAATCCTGATTCAGGCCTTCGTGTTTATGATGTTGACAATCGTATATATGTCAATGGCTCACGAAGACAGTGATCATTAATTTTGTTTATTCTTATTAGACTTTTAGTTAATCGCTATAATTGGAGATAGTAATGGAAACTGTACTAAGCTTTTCTGCAATCGCAGTAGCAATCATCGTTGGTCTGTGTGCTCTAGGTACTGCAGTAGGCTTCGCGGTTCTAGGTGGTAAATTCCTAGAAGGTGCTGCTCGTCAACCAGAAATGGCTCCTATGCTTCAAGTTAAGATGTTCATCATCGCTGGTCTACTTGATGCGGTTCCAATGATCGGTATCGTAATCGCACTTCTATTCACGTTTGCAAACCCATTCGTAGGTCAATTAGCTGGTTAATCATCGGTATTGAGCGGCATGCGTCAGCGTGTCCTTGATGAACACTAATTCCGAATAGAGGGGTAGCTGTTGTGAATATGAACGCAACTCTGCTAGGTCAAGCAATCTCGTTTGCTATGTTTGTGTGGTTCTGTATGAAGTACGTATGGCCACCAATCATGCAAGCGATTGAAGAGCGTCAGAAGAAAATTGCTGACGGTCTACAAGCGGCAGAACGTGCTGCAAAAGACTTGGATCTAGCACAAGCTAATGCTTCTTCTCAATTGAAAGAAGCAAAGCGCACAGCAACTGAGATCATCGAACAAGCGAACAAACGTAAAGCTCAAATCTTGGATGAAGCTCGCGAGGATGCACAGACTGAACGTCAAAAAATCCTAGCGCAAGCGGAAGCTCAACTTGAAGCTGAACGTAATCGTGCACGCGATGAACTGCGCAAACAAGTTGCAACTCTGGCTGTAGCTGGTGCAGAGAAAATCCTTGAGCGTTCAATCGATAAAGATGCGCACAAAGATATTCTCGATAACATTACTGCAAAACTTTAAGTTTGGGGGCGAACATGGCTGATTTTACAACAATCGCGCGCCCCTATGCTAAAGCAGCCTTTGACTTTGCGGTAGAGAAAGGCCAACTAGACCAATGGGGTCAAATGTTGTCTTTCGCTGCTGAAGTAGCCCAAAACGAACAAATTAGTGAGCTGTTATCTGGCTCAATGTCAGCCGACAAACTGGCTGAACTGTTTATTGCGATTTGTGGCGAACAAGTGGATGAATTTGGTCAAAACCTTCTTAAGGTGATGGCTGAGAATGGTCGTCTTGCGGCCCTTCCTGATGTATGTACCCTGTTCTTCGTTTTGAAGAAAGAGCATGAGAAAGAGATTGATGTAGAAGTGATTTCTGCAACCGAACTTTCTGATGAACAATGTGCAAATATCAGTCAGAAACTTGAACAGCGTCTAGAGCGCAAAGTTAAGCTGAATTGCAGTGTAGATGAGGCCCTACTAGGTGGGGTGATAATTCGAGCCGGAGACTTAGTCATCGATAACTCAGCTCGCGGTCGTCTGAATCGCCTGAGCGATGCATTGCAGTCTTAATGGGGATTGGAGCATGCAACTTAATTCCACGGAAATTAGCGATCTAATTAAACAGCGTATTGAATCTTTCAACGTTGTTAGTGAAGCTCGCAATGAAGGTACTATCGTATCGGTAAGCGACGGTATCATTCGCATTCACGGCCTAGCGGACGTGATGCAAGGTGAAATGATTGAATTACCGGGTGGCCGTTATGCACTAGCACTTAACCTTGAGCGTGACTCGGTTGGTGCGGTAGTAATGGGCCCATATGCTGACCTTAAGGAAGGCATGAAAGTAACAGGTACTGGTCGTATTCTTGAAGTGCCAGTTGGTCCTGAGCTATTGGGTCGTGTAGTGAACACACTAGGTGAGCCAATTGACGGTAAAGGTCCAATTGAAGCGAAATTAACGTCACCTGTTGAAGTGATTGCACCGGGTGTAATCGACCGTCAATCGGTTGATCAACCTGTACAAACTGGTTATAAGTCAGTTGACTCAATGATCCCAATCGGTCGTGGTCAGCGTGAACTTATCATCGGTGACCGTCAGACTGGTAAAACAGCGATGGCGATCGATGCGATCATCAACCAGAAAAACTCTGGTATTTTCTCTATCTACGTAGCGATTGGTCAGAAAGCTTCTACTATCGCCAACGTAGTGCGTAAACTGGAAGAGCACGGTGCTCTGAAGAACACAATTGTGGTTGTGGCTTCAGCATCTGAATCTGCTGCACTGCAATACCTAGCGCCATACGCAGGTTGTGCAATGGGTGAATACTTCCGTGATCGCGGCGAAGACGCACTGATTGTTTATGATGATCTATCAAAGCAAGCGGTCGCTTACCGTCAGATCTCTCTATTGCTAAAACGCCCACCAGGCCGTGAAGCATTCCCAGGTGACGTATTCTACCTTCACTCTCGTCTACTAGAGCGTGCTGCTCGTGTAAACGCAGAGTATGTAGAGCGTTTCACTAACGGTGAAGTGAAAGGTAAGACAGGTTCTCTAACCGCTCTTCCTATCATCGAAACTCAGGCTGGTGACGTTTCTGCATTCGTACCAACCAACGTAATCTCGATCACCGATGGTCAGATCTTCCTACAAACTGAGCTATTCAACGCGGGTGTACGTCCAGCCGTTGACCCAGGTATCTCAGTATCTCGTGTAGGTGGTTCTGCACAAACGAAAATCATCAAGAAGCTGTCTGGTGGTATCCGTACAGCACTAGCGGCTTACCGTGAACTTGCAGCGTTTGCTCAGTTCTCTTCGGATCTTGATGAAGCGACTAAGAGACAGTTGAACCACGGTCAAAAAGTAACTGAACTGATGAAGCAGAAGCAATACGCTCCGATGTCAGTGTTTGACCAGGCTCTAACTATCTTTGCGGCAGAGCGTGGCTACCTAAGCGATATCGAACTTTCTAAAGTTCTTGATTTCGAAGCAGCTCTACTATCGTACGCTCGTGGTCAATACGCTGAATTAGCAGCTGAGATCGACAAGACGGGTGCTTACAACGATGAAATCGAAGCTCAGTTGAAGAAACTGACTGACGACTTCAAAGCAACCCAAACTTGGTAATAGGTCGGTGGCAGTGGCTGCCACCAACTAATGGAGAGTAACGATGGCCGGCGCAAAAGAGATACGTAGTAAAATCGGGAGTGTTAAAAGCACTCAGAAGATTACGAAAGCGATGGAAATGGTAGCAGCTTCAAAAATGCGTCGTTCGCAAGACGCAATGGAAGCTTCTCGTCCATACGCGGAAACAATGCGTAAAGTGATCGGTCATGTGGCAAATGCAAGTCTAGAGTATCGTCATCCGTACCTAGATGAGCGTGAAGCCAAGCGTGTTGGTTACATCATCATTTCAACGGACCGTGGTCTGTGTGGCGGCTTGAACATCAACGTGTTCAAAAAAGCGGTTACAGATATGCAGGCATGGAAAGAGAAAGGTGCTGAGGTTGAGCTTGCGGTAATTGGCTCAAAAGCGACAGCTTTCTTTAAACATGGCGGCGCGAAAGTAGCGGCTCAGGTTTCAGGTTTGGGTGATAGCCCAAGTTTGGAAGACCTGATCGGTTCGGTTAGCGTGATGCTAGAAAAATATGATGAAGGTGAATTGGACCGTTTGTACCTTGTATTTAACAAGTTCGTAAACACTATGGTTCAACAACCAACGATCGATCAATTGCTACCTTTGCCTAAATCGGACAGCAAAGATATGCAGCGTGAGCATTCATGGGATTACATCTATGAGCCAGAACCTCAGTCTCTACTTGATGCGCTACTTGTGCGTTATGTGGAATCTCAGGTTTATCAAGGTGTAGTTGAGAACCTTGCTTGTGAGCAAGCGGCTCGAATGGTTGCTATGAAGGCTGCAACTGATAACGCAACCAACTTGATTGACGACTTAGAACTTGTGTACAACAAAGCCCGTCAGGCTGCGATTACACAAGAACTATCGGAAATCGTTGGTGGTGCAGCAGCGGTTTAAGCTTAGGTTAAACGAAACAGTTTAGAGGATTAACGATGGCTACAGGTAAGATCGTACAGATCATCGGTGCGGTAGTCGACGTAGAGTTCCCACAGAGCGATGTACCAAGTGTATACGACGCTCTAAACGTAAAGGACTCAAAAGAGCGTCTTGTTCTTGAAGTTCAACAACAGCTAGGCGGTGGCGTAGTTCGTTGTATCGTAATGGGTAGCTCTGATGGTTTACGTCGTGGAGTTGAAGTAGTAAATACAGGCGCTCCAATTTCAGTACCAGTAGGTACTAAGACCCTAGGTCGTATCATGAACGTGCTTGGTGATGCGATTGACGAGCGTGGTGAGATCGGTGCAGAAGAACTGTACTCAATTCACCGTCCAGCGCCAAGCTACGAAGAACAGTCAAACGCGACTGAGCTTCTAGAAACAGGCGTTAAAGTAATCGACTTGATTTGTCCTTTCGCTAAGGGTGGTAAAATCGGTCTATTCGGTGGTGCAGGTGTAGGTAAGACCGTTAACATGATGGAACTTATCAACAACATCGCACTACAACACTCTGGTCTATCTGTATTCGCAGGTGTTGGTGAGCGTACTCGTGAGGGTAACGACTTTTACCACGAGATGCAGGAAGCGGGCGTTGTAAACATCGAGAAGCCTGAAGAATCAAAAGTAGCGATGGTTTACGGTCAGATGAACGAGCCACCGGGCAACCGTCTACGTGTTGCACTGACAGGCCTGACAATGGCAGAGCGTTTCCGTGACGAAGGTCGTGACGTTCTACTGTTCGTCGACAACATCTACCGTTACACGCTTGCGGGTACAGAAGTATCTGCACTGCTAGGTCGTATGCCTTCAGCGGTAGGTTACCAGCCAACTCTTGCAGAAGAGATGGGTGTACTTCAGGAGCGTATCACGTCAACGAAGCAAGGTTCTATCACGTCTGTACAGGCGGTATACGTACCTGCGGATGACTTGACTGACCCGTCTCCAGCAACAACGTTCGCGCACTTGGATGCAACGGTTGTACTTAACCGTAACATCGCAGCGATGGGTCTATACCCAGCGATCGACCCACTGGATTCGACGTCTCGTCAGCTAGACCCACTTGTTGTAGGTCAAGATCACTATGACACTGCTCGTGGTGTTCAGCAGACACTTCAGCGCTACAAAGAGCTGAAAGACATCATCGCAATCCTAGGTATGGACGAGCTATCTGAATCAGATAAGCAAGTGGTTGCGCGTGCACGTAAGATTGAGCGTTTCCTAACTCAGCCTTACCACGTAGCGGAAGTATTTACAGGCGACCCAGGTGTTTACGTACCTCTTAAAGAGACTCTACGTGGCTTCAAAGGTCTACTAGCTGGTGAATACGATGACATTCCAGAGCAAGCGTTTATGTACTGCGGTACTATCGACGAAGCGATTGAGAATGCTAAGAAGCTATAAGGCTAACTAGGAGGCGATATGGCAGCAATAACCTTTCATCTGGATGTGGTAAGCGCGGAGAAGAAAATCTTTTCTGGTCGCGTTGAAACGTTTCAGGTGACCGGTAGCGAGGGTGAGCTGGGTATTTTCCATGGCCACACACCGCTGCTGACCGCTATCAAGCCTGGTATGGTGCGTATTGTTAAACTTCACGGCGAAGAAGAGTTCATTTATGTCTCTGGTGGTATCGTAGAAGTTCAGCCTGGTACTGCAACAGTACTGGCTGATACTGCGATTCGTGGTGAAGAACTAGACGCAGCGAAGGCAGAAGAAGCAAAACGTCGTGCGAAAGAGAATATTCTCAACCAGCATGGCGATATGGACTTCGCACAAGCGGCCAGTGAACTGGCTAAAGCCATTGCTCAGCTTCGTGTTATCGAGCTGACAAAGAAACGTCGTTAATTTTAGCGGTGTTTTAATAGTGATAAAGGCGGTCAATTTGACCGCCTTTTTGCTTAATTTTTATTAGAAATTTTTATCCATAAGTTAACTATTCGTCATTAGCTGGGTAAAATAGCCGACAGAATTTTTGGCAACGTCAATAGGTTATAAATAATGAAATTTAGCGCGGTGATTCTCGCGGCGGGGAAAGGAACCCGTATGTACTCAAACATTCCCAAGGTGCTGCACACGCTTGCAGGTAAGCCAATGGTGAAGCATGTGATTGATACTTGCACAGGCTTAGGTGCTCAGAACATTCATTTGGTGTACGGCCACGGTGGTGACCAAATGCAGGCAGCGTTGGCGGAAGAGCCGGTTAATTGGGTGCTGCAAGCCGAACAATTGGGTACTGGCCACGCGGTGGATCAAGCCTCTCCTCAGTTCCAGGACGATGAAAAAATCTTGGTTCTTTACGGTGATGTTCCACTCATCTCTTCTGAAACCATTGAAAGTTTGCTCGATGCCCAGCCTAAAGGCGGTATCGCATTATTAACAGTCGTTCTAGACAATCCAACTGGATACGGTCGCATCGTACGTAAAAACGGTCCTGTGGTGGCGATCGTCGAGCAAAAAGACGCGAATGAAGAGCAAAAACTAATTAAAGAGATCAACACGGGCGTAATGGTAGCGACCGGTGGTGATCTGAAGCGTTGGCTTGCTGGCTTAAACAATAACAACGCTCAAGGTGAGTACTACCTAACAGACGTCATTGCTGCTGCGCATGATGAAGGCAATGCGGTTGAAGCGGTTCACCCAGCTAGTCCAATCGAAGTGGAAGGGGTGAATGATCGCGCTCAGTTGGCTCGTCTTGAGCGTGCATTCCAAGCAGCCCAAGCGAAAAAGCTGCTTGAGCAAGGTGTGATGTTGCGTGATCCTGCGCGCTTTGACCTACGTGGTGAGCTGCAGTGTGGTCTTGATGTTGAAATCGATGTGAATGTGATCATTGAAGGTAACGTCTCCCTTGGTGATAACGTAGTTATCGGTGCTGGCTGTGTGCTAAAAGACTGTGAAATCGATGATAACACCATCGTTCGTCCATACAGTGTTATTGAAGGTGCAACGGTGGGTGAGCAATGTACCGTTGGTCCGTTTACTCGTCTGCGTCCTGGCGCTGAGATGTGTAACGACTCTCACGTGGGTAACTTTGTCGAAGTAAAAAATGCACGTATTGGTGAGGGGTCTAAAGCTAACCACCTGACTTATCTTGGCGATGCTGAAATCGGTCAACGCACCAATATCGGTGCTGGTACTATTACCTGCAACTACGATGGCGCTAACAAATTCAAAACCATCATCGGTAACGACGTGTTTGTTGGTTCAGATAGCCAACTGGTCGCTCCGGTGACGATTGCTGATGGTGCAACTATTGGTGCTGGTACCACCTTGACCAAAGATGTTGCAGAAGGTGAGTTAGTGATTACTCGCGCCAAAGAACGCAAAGTTACAGGCTGGCAACGCCCAGTTAAGAAAAAGTAATTATCGCTGGATAACAAAAACGCCGCTGCAATAGCGGCGTCAGACTGCTGACAAAGGTCTAGCTTTCGAGCTAGACCTTTGATCTAATAGGGGTATCGAAATATGGACACTCCGATATGCTTCAAGAACCCACCCCGCAACAATACGAATTGGAAATGGTGACGATGGAACAGTTAGTTCCTAAAGACCATTTAGTGCGCAAAATCGATAATGCTATCGACTTTGAATTCATTCATGATGAAGTCGCTCATCTTTATTGTAAAGATAATGGGCGTCCACCAGTTGACCCTGTTCGTCTCTTCAAAATCATCTTGCTTGGTTATATCTTTGGTATAAAAAGTGAGCGTCAGCTCGTTAAAGAAATTGAAGTGAATGTCGCTTACCGTTGGTTCTTACGGATGTCATTAACAGAGAAAGTCATCCACGCTTCTACTCTAAGCCAAAACCGCATTCGTCGCTTTAATGGCACGGATGTATTTCGAACGTATTTTTATCAATATCGTAGAGCAAGCCATGACGAAAGGCTTGGTCGCGGGTCAAGAGCTCTTTACGGACAGTACTCATCTCAAAGCGAACGCCAACAAGAATAAACACACCAATAAAGTCACGGCGGTTCGCGCGAGTGCCTATCTTGATATGCTGGATGACGACGTCGCGTTAGACCGARAAAAAGCGGGTAAGAAGCCTCTTAAGGCTCGTGAATCAGAGTCAAAAACAAAGAATACCAAAACCAGCACCACTGACCCAGAGAGTGGCTTCATGACTCGTGATAATAAGCCACAAGGCTTCTTCTACCTCGACCATCGAACCGTTGATGGTCAACAYGGAATTATCCTCGATACCTATACCACCGCGGGCAACATCAATGACTCACAGCCTTACGTTCAACGCTTAGATTACACGCTTGCTACATTCCAATTGAACCCGATAGCCGTTGGACTGGATGCGGGCTACTTTACCGCTCCAGTGGCGGAGTCACTTGAACGTCGAGGTATTCTTGGCGTGTTCGGTTATCGACGTCCATCGAGAACGAAAAATGCRTTCAAAAAGAAACACTTTACTTACGACGCGCAAAGAGACWGCTACCAATGTCCGAATGGKCAGGYGTTGCTTTATAAAACCACATCWCGCGATGCCTACCGAGAATACCACTCAGACCCGAAAGAGTGTGCGTTCTGTCCAATGAGGGATGACTGCACTCAAAGCAAAAACATGAAGAAAGTGATTACTCGGCATATCTATAGCGATGCCGTAGARAGAGCAAATCAAATGCGGCTCTCTTCCTATGGCAAGAAGACTTATCGACGTCGAAGTGAAACAGTAGAACGGAGCTTTGCAGAYGCCAAGCAACATCATGGTCATCGTTATGCTCGCTTCCGAGGTCTAGCCAATGTGCAAATGCAATGTTGGTTGGCAGCGGCAGCCCAAAACATCAAGAAGATAGCGTTGGTGGTGAACTATCTACGAAAAATGGGCTTAAATATGGCAGAAATAAGGCAGATACTTGCTTCTGTATACCCRTGTAATGAATGGAAACTTCTGCGCACGATATAACAAAAAAAATCACGATCGCGACCTACGGTCGCTTCCAAAAAAGAACCCCACTTAAAAAGCGGGGTTCGTCATCAATCTGACGCCACTCACCTCGAGTGGCGTTTTTGTTTGCATTTAGCCGAATAACTGTTCAGAATGGATTCAAATGTTAACAGGAGGTTAATATGCAACATGGACTGTTGTCGTCGCTACTCCTCTCTTTATCACTGTTTTGGATGCCGCAGATAGCGTTGGCGAAGGAAGTGCCCGCTGACACGGTGCAGCAGTGGCTTCAAGATCAACAAGTCGAGAGTAAAGTCTCTGAGCTTTTGGATTATGCACTTCGCGACAAAACAAATGAGCTGAAGTTTTCTTTAGAACGATTGGCACTCCCGCAACAAGAAGTGGTGCGTTATGTCTTGCTCGATAAGCTTGAGAAAAATCAAGTGATCTTAACGCCTCGGATGGCGCTTTTTGTTGAGTCACAAATCAAGCGAACGCCACCTTATCAAGTGGTAGAAAAAGGGGAGGGTTACGAGTTTACTGTCCCTGCGTTTAACTATCCTGCCATTGCCAGTCGACTTATAAAACGCTGGAAACAAGACCAATCCACGTTGGAGTTCATTTTATTAGCGGAGCAAGGAAAGCTTGATTTGCAGACATGGCTCTCAGGCTCTATGAATCAAATTCAATTGCGTGAATCTTTGCTACTCAAAGAGTTGGACAGTTTGTCGCCAGAGGCGTTAGATCGATTAGTGAATCAATTAGTTGATAAGCCCATCACCACTTGGTTACCTTCTTCTGCCGTAGTGGTGCGTTTTGCTCAAGTGAGTGAACGTTCAGATTTGTACCATCTACTGTGGCGGATGAAAGCCGATCATAACAGCCAAGCAGAGTTAACACGTTTGGCGTCCATGGGGGATGAACAGGCGCTACAACAAGTGATGGCGGCAGCGTTGAATCCAAGCCTGAAAGAACAAGCGATTCAGGTGCTGGCGAGTAAACATCCGCTTTCCCAAGACGTGAAGCAGTTTCTCATTACGAGAATGGCTCTGCCTGATGACGCAGCGCTGGTGGCAAAAGAGCTCAGTAAACAAGGTCATGAGCGATGGTTGCAAGAGGTATTATCGGGTGGCTACCCGGTTAAGCGTCATCTCATCGCACAAGCTTTAAAATAAAAGTTGCAAAATAGCCTCACAAAATTAGCGGATCCTATCGAAATGCGTTTTGTTATACTGCCTCAAGTTTACCCACTTCATGTAGAAGGCCTATGAGTTTTAAGGATTTACGCGATTTCCTCAATCACCTAGAGAAGAAAGGGCAATTAAAGCGCATTACTCACCCAGTTGATCCCGCTTATGAAATGACCGAGATCAGCGATCGAACACTGCGAGCGGGTGGTCCGGCTTTATTGTTCGAAAACCCAATTGGTTACGATATCCCAGTGTTGACAAACTTATTTGGTACCGCTGAGCGCGTTGCTATGGGGATGGGAAGAGAACAAGTTAAAGAATTGCGTGAGGTGGGTCAGTGGCTTGCTTATCTCAAAGAGCCTGAGCCACCTAAAGGTTTTAAAGACGCTTTAGATAAGTTGCCAGTGTTCAAGCAAGTTTTAAACATGCCTGTGAAACGTCTGCGTAAAGCCGCATGCCAAGAAGTAGTTTGGCAAGGTGAAGAGGTTGATCTGGACAAGATTCCCGTGATGAGCTGTTGGCAAGATGATGTTGCGCCACTGCTAACTTGGGGATTAACCATTACGCGAGGCCCCAACAAAAAACGCCAAAATTTGGGGATCTACCGTCAACAGAAAATCGCGAAAAACAAAATCATCATGCGTTGGCTAGCACACCGAGGTGGGGCTCTGGATTTGCGTGACTGGATGGAAAAGTACCCCGGAAAGCCATTTCCTGTTTCCGTCGCTTTTGGTGCGGACCCTGCGACTATCTTAGGTGCAGTGACACCAGTACCGGATACTCTTTCGGAATATGCGTTTGCAGGTCTTTTGCGTGGCAGTAAAACCGAAGTGGTTAAGTCCGTCAGCAATGATCTCGAAATTCCCGCGAGTGCAGAAATCGTCCTCGAAGGCTATATCGATCCGAGCGAGTATGCCGATGAAGGGCCTTATGGTGACCATACTGGCTATTACAATGAAAAGGAAAAACACCACGTTTTTACCATCACGCATATTACCATGCGTAAAGAGCCCATCTATCATAGTACTTACACCGGTCGTCCACCTGATGAACCTGCGGTATTAGGGGTGGCCCTCAACGAAGTTTTCGTGCCAATCTTGCAAAAGCAGTTCCCTGAAATAGAAGATTTCTATCTGCCACCGGAAGGTTGCTCTTACCGAATGGCTGTCGTGACCATGAAAAAGCAGTACCCAGGCCATGCGAAGCGCGTGATGATGGGTGTTTGGTCTTTCTTGCGTCAGTTCATGTACACCAAATATGTAGTGGTGTGTGATGAATCAGTGAATGCGCGTGATTGGGACGATGTCGTTAAGGCAATGACGAACAATATGAACCCGATACTCGACTCTCTATTTATTGAGAGCACGCCGATAGATTCACTCGATTTTGCCTCACCTGTCGCTGGGTTAGGTTCGAAGATGGGCCTAGATGCCACCATAAAATGGGAGGCGGAGCTTGCATTGCAGGGGGCGACGGTGGCCACAGAGTTTGTATCGCAGATAGGTATCGATGTGAATGCACTTAAAGCGGTCCACCCTTTAATATCTGATGTCTATGTGCCAGCAGTGGCGAGCGGTCAGTTTATGGTGGTTAAAATCAATAAAACCCATGCAGGGCAATGCAAAGAAGTTGTAGAAAGCTTATGGCAAATAGAGAGCGTCAAACAGAGCAATAAGTTTATCGTTGTGTGTGATGACGATGTCAAAGCCGATGACTGGCATGACATCATTTGGGCGATCACTACGCGGATGGATCCATCACGCGATACCTTGAAGATAGAGAGTAGTGAGGGTTGCTGTGCCAAATTGATTTTTGATGCAACCAATAAGTACCCTGATGAAATCACGAGAGAATGGGGTAAACCGATTAAAAAAGATCCTAAACTTGTGGCTAAAGTCGATGCGCTTTGGCAGGAGTTCGGTATCCTATGAGCCATATGGTACGCCTTCTTCCTATGGATATCTCTTTTGTTGTCAGAGAAGGTGAAACGGTTTTGGACGCTGCGCTCAACAATAACATTGCGTTTCCAAACCGTTGCCAAATGGGCTCATGTGCAATGTGCATGTGCCGGAAAGTCTCTGGAGAGATCCGCTATCAACTAGAGCCACTATTAACTGAACAAGAACAACGACAAGGCTGGATATTTCCTTGTCTGGCCTATGCAGAAAGTAATTTAGAACTTACCTTCGCCGAAGAGTAAGTCAGAGGAATACCATGACAATTCAATGTAAAGTAAAGTCGATTAAGCCACTAGCCAGCAACACTTACCAGATCCTATTGCATCCTGAAAACCCAGTCTCCTTCAAGGCAGGTCAATATCTCATGGTGGTGATGGGTGAGAAAGACAAGCGCCCATTTTCCATTGCCAGTAGCCCTTGTCGTCATCAAGGGGAGTTAGAGTTACACATCGGTGCTGCCGAGCATAATGCCTATGCACTTGAAGTGGTGGAAGTGATGCAAAATGCATTGGATAACGATAGCTATATTGATATCGACGCCCCGCATGGCGATGCGTGGATTCGTGAAGAGAGCGAAAGACCGATGTTACTTATTGCGGGTGGAACGGGTTTTAGTTATGTACGTTCTATTCTCGATCACTGCATCGCGCAGAATAAGCCAAACCCAATTTATCTTTACTGGGGTGCTAGGGATTATTCACAACTTTACGCGAGCGAAGAGTTGGCTTTGATTGCCAATCAAAGTGCGAATGTGCATTTTATTCCCGTCGTGGAAGAGTCTCCTGCGAGTTGGCAGGGAAAAGTGGGTAATGTATTACAAGCCATCCACGAGGATTTTAGTAGTTTGGAGAACTATGACATTTACATCGCTGGTCGATTTGAGATGGCTGGCTTAGCAAGAGAGCAATTTACACAGCAAAAACAAGCTAAACGTGAAAGAATGTTTGCTGATGCATACGCCTTTATTTAAGTTAGTCCTATCATTTACCCCATCTTATTAGTCGCAAAAGGGGGTGTTTTGCTCTCTTTTGCGCCATATCGTTGTCTTTGTAATCAAACGAACGCTTTTGGTGACTTTTTTTCAAATTAGGGGTTGCCAAAGAAACTGCCTTCCCTATAATGCGCATCCACCGACACGGCAGACGGCGTAAGGCCTCAGCAACGTCGGGTGAGGTAAAAGCTTCTGAGAAAATAAATTTGAAAAAGTGTTTGACTCTTCAAATTAACTCGCTAGAATGCACCTCCGCTTTGAGAGAAAAACTTCTCGAAAAGCAAGCTCTTTAACAATATAAACCTATCAATCTGTGTGGGCACTCGTTGATGATAATCCAAAAGATTTATCAATGAACTGAGTGACCAAAACGATACTAAGTATCGGCACAGTCAATTTATTCAGTATTCATTGAGCCGAAGCGAAAGCTTCAAAAAAMYTTTTAATTGAAGAGTTTGATCATGGCTCAGATTGAACGCTGGCGGCAGGCCTAACACATGCAAGTCGAGCGGCAGCACAGAGAAACTTGTTTCTCGGGTGGCGAGCGGCGGACGGGTGAGTAATGCCTGGGAAATTGCCCTGATGTGGGGGATAACCATTGGAAACGATGGCTAATACCGCATGATAGCTTCGGCTCAAAGAGGGGGACCTTCGGGCCTCTCGCGTCAGGATATGCCCAGGTGGGATTAGC
>NZ_NPKW01000003.1:0-2022 GCF_002265885.1 Vibrio sp. 03_296 | reverse complement strand
AAAAATGTGAAATATTATTAAAATTCTCTAGATCTTCTGAAAATAAGCCATATTTTTCCCAAGTCTCTAAAGAAAAATCTGGATAGTTATTCATTGTTAGCGAAGCAACTTTAAACGGATGGGTACGTACTAAGTTTCGAAATTAGTTCTACAGTACCCTTAAAGCCGGCGCACTTACTTTCGGGTTTTGGAAAGACATAGAATTAATAGGCTAGTGGTATGACCTAACTTGAATGATAACTCGTCATAAGGTATCGGTTTTGAAGTGTTACAATCAACTCCCATGCTGTTGGCYGTTAGCTCAACGGTTTCTCGCGAAACCTGAGGTTTCGAAATGTTACAAGTTAAATTAAACATCGTTCTAATCCATGTAAAACTGTTATTCACCTATGTTATCAGAAATAAAGTGCCTATGGTGGAATTGTGTTATAACAAACTGTTTAAGAGGGATTCGCAACGCGTGGCATTTTTACTATGCGTTGGTTTTAGTGTTTAAGGCGGTATGCGGCGGCTTCGGTATTGCGTTGCTCACCCCTTAACAGGGCGTTATGCTTAATCACGTAAAATCAGTGGTTTATGGTTTTTCTTTGTTCCCTTTGCTTTTCAGTTTGGCGTTTTTCGGCAAGTCGGCTTTTTTGAGCGCTGTTTTTCGGACACTTATTCTTTGGTGCTGAAAACTCTGAGTATTGCCTCAATCAATTGTTGGGTAAGCGCGAGGTTAGGGCGGTTGGCTCAATCAGAAATCCATTTCTAGGTTTTCAAACTTAAAACTAGATTTGCCAAAATTCCGAGCCTGATTATCAAAACTATGATTCATTTCGGTTTTCTACGTTTTGGTTTTTGTTTGTGAATCAATGTCGAGTTAATCTTGGTTCTGGTCAAACGTAAGCCATTGAAGCTTAAGCATAACAAAGCGTTTAAGTGGGATTTGGCACGCGTGGCATTTTCGGTTTGCGTTGGGTTCAGTGATTAAGTCACTGTGCGGTAGCTTTTGTATTGCGTGCCTGCACCCCTTAACGCGGCGTTATGTTTAATCACGTAAAATCAGCCGGTTGCATCTTTTCTTTGTTCCTTCGCATTTCCAATGTTGGTCTTGTCGGCAAGTTGGCTTTCGGTGGTCGCTGTTTTCCGGACTCCAATTCGTGGGCACGAAAAATTCTGAGAGTTGCCTCATTAAAGCTCAGTGTGTTTGTGATTCGAAAAAAGCGTCTTGGTTTCAAAGTTTGAGCTCCAGTTTTCGGTTTCTCACGTTAAAACTCAAAGTCAGCGCATCAAAATTATGAGTTAATTCAGCTTTTTATCTTCTAGCTTTGGTTTTCAAAGATAAGTCGAGTTAAGCTCTTGGTATCGCAAAACTTAACCCTTTGAGTCTTAAACATAACAAGAGACTATGGCGTCAATAGTTAATTTTTGGCGCTATCTGCCATTCCACATACAGCCATCTCTAAGCATTGAATTTAGAATAACTACCATCTTTCTGACGCAGGCAATGAGCGCTACTTTTTTGGGTTTTCCAGCAGCCAAAAGTCGTTGATATGTTTCTTTAAATACAGGGTTACATTGCATCGCTGACATCATGGCCATGTATAAAACAGTCCTTACTTGCATCCGTCCACCTTTGATCATTCTCTTGCCTTTGAAACTGCCACTTTCACGCGTAATGGGTGCAACCCCGATTAAAGAGGCTGCTTGTTTGTTGGTGATGTAACCGAGCTCAGGAACGTTACTAATAAGTGACGCTGCGGCGATTTTCCCGATACCAGGGACGCTCTGCAGTATCTCGTTTTTAGCTTGGTAGTCAGGGCAAGTTTCTATGAGTTTTTCGATTCTGTTTTCTATCTTTTGCAATCTGATTTTTGAGAGCAGTTAAGATAGGTTTGATTGAAGATGCAAGTGATTGAGGAAGGATTTGATGTCGATTCTTTTCCATCGTTTGCATTGATAGTAATTGGTTTCGTCTAGTGACTAAGTCGCTCATTAAACGTATGTTTTCACTTTTTAATTGCGTGAGTTTTGGCTTGA
>NZ_NPKW01000299.1:0-694 GCF_002265885.1 Vibrio sp. 03_296 | reverse complement strand
TTCGAGCTCATTACCCGCCACTTTCCCCAACTCAGGGACTTTTTTGCTGATCGCTTTTTCCAATTTGTCTTGTGAAATTAGGATCAAGCGAAGTAAACACGCGCAATCCCGTTTCGCCTTGGAAAGCTTCCCCACTTTCGCCCTTAATTCCATCGACAACTGCTGAAAATAAGCGGGCTGACGGCTGGCAATACGAGGGACATTTTGAATATCAAGAGGGCGACTGGCGGCTTGATCGTACTCCGATGCGGTGAGCATGTTTTGCTGCATCATCAAACGCAGCACCAAGTCACGACGCTCTTTGGTTCGCTCAGGAAAGCGCACTGGATTATAGTAAGATGGCCCTTTCACCATCCCCCACCAGCATCGCAACTGATCCAATACGCAACTCTTGGATCGGTTGACCAAAGTAGTAACGAGAAGCCAAACCAAAACCATGGATCGACTTGGTTTCCACTCTGCCCTAAATAGACTTCGTTAAGATAGGCTTCAAGAATGCGATCTTTACTGTAGCGATAGTCCAAGATCAACGCGATATACGCCTCTCTCACTTTTCGCCATAAAGTTCGGTCTTGGGTAAGAAAAAGGTTTTTGGCCAACTGCTGTGTCAAGGTACTGCCCCCTTGCACCGTTCTGCCCGCTTTAACGATTGACAAACATCGCGCGTGCAATCGCTAATGGAGATACACCATCA